>CAKTER010000087.1 GCA_934552695.1 uncultured Eubacteriales bacterium | reverse complement strand
CCGGCGTGGGCGGCATCGTTTTTGGCCACCACCAAAAGCCCCGAGGTGTCCTTGTCGATGCGGTGGACGATGCCCGGGCGCAGCTCCTTGTTCCCCTTAAATCCCAAAAACGTTTCAAAGGGGATGCCGTGGCCCTCCTTTCGCATGGGGGTGCCGCACCGAGGGCACAGGGCGTCGGGCATATCGCAGCCGGAGCCGCCCCGGTCGTTGGTTTCCTTAGGGATGGCGGAGTCGAAGTCGGAATATTGGCAGTGGGGGCACAGGTAATGGGCCGCCAAGGGGTTTACCTCGGTAATCCCCGACATGGTGGCCACAAAGGAGGAGCCTACCGACCCCCGGGAGCCTACCACATACCCGTGGTCCACCGAGTTTTTCACCAGCTTTTGCGCAATGATGTACAGCACGGCGTAGCCGTTTTCGATGATGGAATCCAGCTCCCGGTTCAGGCGTTTTTCTACAATCTCCGGCAGGGGATCGCCATACATCCGGTGGGCGCAGTCCGTGGTAATTTGCCGCAGCTCCTGATCGGAGCCTTCAATCACAGGCGGGCACTTTTCCGTGGGGATGGGCCGAATCTTTTCAATGCTGTCGGCAATTTTGTTGGGGTTTTCAATAACCACCTCCCGGGCCTTTTCCGGGCTCAGGTAGCGGAACTCGTCCAGCATTTCCTGGGTGGTACGATAGTACAGGGGCGCCTGCTTGTCGGCGTCGGAAAAGCCCTCGTAGGCCATGATAATCTTCCGATACACAGCGTCTTTCGGGTCAAGGAAATGGGCGTCGCAGGTAGCTACCACCGGCTTCCCCAGCTCCTCCCCCAGCTCGATAATCTTTTTGTTGCAGGCGATGATGTCGTCAAAGGAATTGATATTGGGTACCCGGTCGCTGCGGAGCATAAACTCGTTGTTTCCCAGGGGCTGAATTTCCAAATAATCGTAAAAGTTGGCCAGGGCCCGCAGCACGCTGTTGGGCTTGTTGTCCAAAATGGCCCGGTACAGCTCCCCGGCCTCGCAGGCGCTGCCCAAAAGCAGGCCCTCCCGATGTTTTATAAACAGGCTTTTGGGGATACGGGGCCGCCGCTTAAAATGCTCCAAATGGCTGATAGACACCAAATCGTACAAATTCCGCAATCCCGTAGCATTCTGCGCCAAAATCACCGCATGATAATGCTTTAACCGGCCGGAATCCTTCACCCGGCTGGTGGCGGCGTTCACCTGCTCCAGGGTGTAGGCGCCTTTTTCGGCCAGCCGGTTTAAAAACTCCATCAAAATCTTGGCCGTCACCTCGGCGTCGTTCACCGCCCGGTGGTGCCCGCTAAAGGGGATGTTTAGGGCCTTGGCCACCATATCCAGCTTGTGTTTGCTCATGTCGGTCAAAAGCGCCCGGGAAAGCTCCAGCGTGTCCAGCACGGTATGGGTCAGCTCCGGCAGGCCCTGCCGCTGCGCCGCAATGCGGATAAAGCTAGTATCAAAGTCGGCATTGTGGGCCACCAGCACGCTGTCCTTGGCAAACTCCAAAAACCGAGGCAGCACTTCCTCGATGGAGGGAGCATCGGCCACCATTTCGTCGGTAATCCGGGTCAGGGCCGTAATCTCGGCGGGAATGGGCCGGCCGGGGTTTACAAAGGTCTGGAACCGGTCTACCACCTTGCCGTTTTCCACCATTACCGCCCCCAGCTCGGTAATGGCATCGTTTTTCCAGCTAAGGCCCGTGGTTTCTAAATCAAACACACAATACCGGTCGTCCAGGGTTTGGCCCTTGGGATTTTGCACGGCCGACCCCAAATCGTCGATGAGGTAGGCTTCCATCCCGTAGATGATTTTAATGTCGGCCTTTTCAGCGGCATGCATGGCCTCGGGGAAGGCCTGCACCACCCCGTGGTCGGTGACGGCAATGGCCTTGTGACCCCATTTGATGGCTCGCTTCACATATTCCTTCATGGGGGTGACCCCATCCATGCTGCTCATTTGGGTGTGGAGGTGGAGCTCTACCCGCTTTTCGCCCTCGTAGTCGTCCCTACGGATTTCCGGCGGCTGGCCCAAGGCCAGCGCCTTCCCCCAAATGGACAGCTCGTTGGCGTATTTGTCCCGTTCCAATGTCCCCTGTACCCGTAGGTACATCCCCTCTTTCAGCTTGTCCCGGAGGGATTTTTCAAACTGGGCTTGGGTGGTAAACAGCTTGACGCTGATGGAATCGGTTTCGTCGGTCATATCCCAAGAGATACGAACCTTCTTTTTGCCCTTTTTTTCGTACTCGTTGGTTTCCAGCCCAAACACCCGGCCCTCTACCGTAACGGTCTCGCCCTCATGCTTGGCGGTCGCAATGGGCTGTACCTGGGCGGAAACGGGCTTGCCGAACAAAGTCGGGGCCGGGGTGGGCTCGGCCTCCTTCCCGCTTTCGTCTACCGGTTCCGGGGCTAAAGCCTCCGAAGCGGGGGCATTTTCTGCCGCCGGGGCACTGTCCCAGGGCAGGTCGCCGCTGCCGCTTTCCATGGGAGTAGCCGGAGCGGCCAACCGTTCCGGCTGGGCCGCTTGATAATGGAGCATGAGAAAAGCGTCCCGTTCCGCTTTTTTCCGGGCCTCGGCCTGTTTTTCCTCCTCGGTTTTGGGGATGTCCCGCACCAGGACGGGGATGTGCAGCCCGGTCTCCTGCCGCAGCCGTTCCTGTATTTTGGCGGGCAGCCCTTTTTTTTGCAAATAGTAGGCCATGCTGTCCTTCACGAAAATAACCAAGCGCCCCTCCTGGATTTCCCACCGGGCGTCGGATAAAATTCGGTTGCAAATAGGGCTTTCTTTTCGAAACGTATGGATGAGGTTGTCCCACAGCGCCCCGACTGCCGCTTCGGGAGAGGAATCCTTCAGCGCATAACGCATCTCCAAATCCACCTGCCGGATGCCGGGCAACTGCCGCAGCAGGTCGTGGCAGAGAGAATCGCAAACAGGCGCTGGAATCACTTCCGGCGCCTTGATATTTACTTTTAACGATTGGCTTTGCTTTTGTACCTGTAACCCGGCTACCGACGCAGCGGTAAAGCCCCGCTTCACATCCGGGGACAACGACAGGTTTTCAAACACTTCCAAAAACGGTTTTAAGGTCATACTGCTCCCCGCTTATTTCATCCGCTCGATTTCTTCAAACAGCGCATCCACCAAGTCCGCCTCGGGCACTGTACGAATCACTTCGCCTTTCCGGAATACCATGCCCACGCCCCGGCCCCCGGCAATGCCCACGTCGGCTTCCCGGGCCTCCCCGGGGCCGTTGACCACGCAGCCCATAACTGCCACCTTAATATCCTTATCCAGGCTTTGACAACGCTCCTCCACCTGCCGGGCAATCCCAATCAAATCAATCTGGGTGCGGCCGCAGGTGGGACAGGAAACCAGGGTGGGGCCAAATCGCCGTAAGCCCATGGCTTTTAGAATCTCACGTCCTACTCGGACCTCCTCCACCGGGTCGCCGGTCAGCGACACCCGGATGGTATCGCCCAGGCCCCGGGCCAAGATAGCCCCTATCCCGGCGGCCGACTTAATGGTACCGGCCCATACCGTCCCCGCCTCGGTCACTCCCACATGGAGAGGATACGCCACCTGCCGGGACATTTCCTCGTAGGCGGCTATGGTCAGGGGGACGTCCGAGCCCTTTAACGAAATGACGGTATCATAAAATCCGCAATGCTCCAAGATTTCCACATGGCGCAAGGCGCTTTCGACCAGTCCCTCCGGGGTGGGCCCGCCATACTTGGCTAAAATATCCTTTTCCAGAGAACCGCTGTTGACCCCTACCCGGATGGCTACCCCCCGGGCCTTGGCCTCCTCGACCACCTGCCGCACCCGGCCGGCGTCCCCAATGTTCCCGGGATTGATACGGATTTTGTCTACTCCGGCTGCCAGCGCCGCCAGCGCCAGCCGGTAGTCAAAGTGAATATCGGCCACCAAGGGAATATGAATCCCCTTGCGAATGGCCGGGAGGGCTTCCGCCGCCGCCTCATCCGGCACTGCCACCCGGATGATCTCGCAGCCGGCCTCCTCCAGCGCCAAAATCTGCCGGATGGTGGCTGCCGCATCCCGGGTATCGGTGTTGCACATGGACTGCACCAAAATGGGGGCCTCCCCGCCAATCACCCGGTCACCAATCCGAACTTCCCGTGTTTTTTTTCGCATGACAAACGCCTCCTACCGGCCCAACAGCCGCATCACATCGTGGAATAAAAAGACTGCCATCAGCGCCATCACCAGCCCCAGCCCAATCAAATGAATGAGGCTCTCCCGCTCCGGCGGGATGGGCTTGCGGCGCAGGGCTTCAATCAGAAGGAAAAACAGGTGCCCACCGTCCAGACCGGGGAGGGGGATGAGGTTTACCAGCGCTAGGTTATCGGACAGCAGCGCCATTAAATACAGCACGTTCATCAGCGCCGCCGCCGGACTATACTGAAGCCCGGCTTCGTAGCTATCCCCAATGATTTCGACAATGCCCACCGGCCCGGCCACTTCATCGGCCGAAGCCCGGAAGGTAAACACCCGGATCAGTCCCAAGGCTGTGGAACGGATTTGATACACCAGGTTTTCGACAGACACCCGCAGAGTCTCCCCCAGGGTGGCCCGTTCCAGCCCTTCGATGGCCTTACCAAAAACCCCGGACTTCCCCACCGGCGAAAACCCCAGAATATACCGGCTGCCATCCTCGGTTTTTTGAGGCGTGATTTCCAGTGTGACGGTTTCGCTTCCCCGCCGAACCACCACCGGCAGGCTGCCCTGCCCGGAATAGGTATCCAAAATCAGATTCAAGTCCTCGTAAATGCCGACCCGCTGGCCGTCTACCGATAGGATGGTATCCCCCACCTCCATCCCGGCCTTCTGCGCCGAGTAGCCGTCCAGCAGGCGATTCACCCGGGGCAGATAAAACCCGGAGGCCCCCAGCAGCCCCAACAGAATCACAAAGGCCAGCACCAGGTTCATCCCCGGCCCCGCCACCATAATGGCCATCCGCTGGAGCACGTTTTTTTCTGAAAAGGAACGCCCCGGCAGCTCCGGCTTTTTCTCGCTCATCATGGCGCAATACCCGCCAAAGGGCAGGCACCGCAGGGAATATTTTGTTTCGCCCCGGCGATAGGAGAACAACGCCGGGCCCATACCAATCGAAAATTCTTCCACCAAAACCCCCGTTTTTTTTGCAACCAGAAAGTGGCCCAGCTCATGGATGAGCACCAGTAGGCCAAATACCAAAACAGCAATCAAAATGGTCATGGAAGGTATCTCCTGTAATCGCTTTGCTTAGTGATTTTGCCGCAGCCAGTCCGCCGCAAAGGCAGTCCCCCAGGCGTCCGCCCGGAGCAGGCTTTCCAGCGAACCCGCCGGCGTATTAGTATATGCCGCCAATGCGTCGGCAATGAGCCGGGGGATGTCCAAATACCGCAGCTGATTCTGTAAAAAATATCCCACAGCCGCCTCGTTAGCGGCGTTTAGCACCGCCGGCGCCGTCCCCCCCAGCCGCAGCGCCTGATAGGCCAGCTCCAAGCAGGGGAAGGTTTCCCGGTCGGGCTCTTCAAAGGTCAGTGTCCCCACCTCAAACAAATTGAGCCGGGGGAACGAATTGGGCAGCCGCCGGGGCCAGGTCAGGGCGTATTGGATGGGCAACCGCATATCCGGGCAGCCCAGCTGGGCCATCACCGCTCCATCGGCATATTCCACCCCGGAATGGACGATGCTTTGGGGATGGATAAGCACCTGGATCTTCTCCGGCGGTACATCAAATAGCCACCGGGCCTCCATCACTTCCAGCCCCTTGTTCATCAGGGTGGAGGAATCGATGGTCACCTTGGGCCCCATGCTCCAGTTGGGGTGCTTCAACGCCTCCTGAGCAGTGACATTTTCCAAAGCGGAGCGTGTTTTCCCCCGGAAGGGCCCGCCGGAGGCCGTCAGCAAAATGCGCTCTACCGGGTTGCCCTCGTTCCCCTGCAACGACTGAAAAATGGCCGAATGCTCGCTATCCACCGGCAGCAGCTTGACCCCATACTGTTTGACCAGGGACGTTACCAGCTCCCCGCCGGAGACCAGCGTCTCCTTATTGGCCAGCGCAATGGTTTTTCCTGCCCGGATGGCCGCCAGCGTAGGGGCCAGCCCCACTTTTCCGGCCACCGCAACCAGCACGGTGTCGGCTTCCTCCCACCGGGCCAAGGCTTCCAGTGCGCCGGGGCCCGAAAAAATCCGAACGCTTTCGCCCGACAAACGACGCTTTAGCTCTTCCGCCGCCGGGAGGTCGGTTACAGCTACGGCCTGGGGCCGGTATTTTCGAATTTGCTGTTCCAGCCGGTCAATGCTGCGGCCGGCAGCCAAGCCCACCACCCGGATGGACCCCAGCGCATCCACAACCTCCAGCGCTTGGGTGCCAATGGAGCCGGTGGACCCCAAGATTACCAAATTTTTCGTCATATAGCCACCGTCCTTAGCCCAGCTTGGTCATCAACACCATGAGGTAATACACCGCCGGAGCCGTCAGCAACACACTGTCGAACCGGTCCAGCGCTCCGCCGTGGCCGGGAATCAGCTTGCCATAGTCCTTAATCCCCGTGTAGCGCTTAAAGGCCGAGGCCGCCAAGTCCCCCAGCTGGGCCAAAAATGACCCGGCAAAGCCCATCAGCCCACACAGCAGGGGCACGTTAAAGGCCGCCTGCCCCCCAAAATAAATCATGCTGCCGGCAATCCCATAAATCACCGCAATCAGCGTAGCCGTAGCCACGCCGCCCACGGCGCCCTCTACGGTTTTGTTGGGGCTAAGAGTCGGGATGAGCTTGTGCTTGCCAAAGG
>CAKTER010000086.1 GCA_934552695.1 uncultured Eubacteriales bacterium | reverse complement strand
CAGCGGCAGTGCGTCCCGGGCGAAGCAGCTAAGCACCCACAGCCCGGGGAATTCCTCCCCGGGGGCCAGCCGCCGCTCGCAAATGGCCGGGCAAAAGCCCCCGCTTTCCTCTGTGGCCGCCGGGTCGGCCTCCGGGCCGCCGATGCCCCACCGGCAGCCCTCCTCCTCGTACCGGGCCAGGGGCGCCGCCTCCCACCAGTACACCGTCACCGGCTCCCCCATCGCCGGCGCCACAGCCGGGCCCGCTGCTTCTCTTGGGCCACAGCCGGAAAAACACAACGCAACCACCAGAAAAATGCCCCAAAAAACTCCCATACAGAATCCCTCCTGTCCGGTAGTTTTCCCGGTTTTGGGTTATTTATGCGGCCGCTCCGACAAATAGGTGTTCAGCCCCTCCAAATAGTCCAAATGCACGCCGTTCCGGTTTTCCAGCCGGTAACGCTCGGCAAAGGCCTCCCGGGGGATGGACTTCCGCCCGCCCCGGGCCGCCCCCTGCCAATACTCCTCCAGCACCTCAAAGGGCAACAGATAAAAAGCGTCGTCCCGGGTAAAATGCACCAGCAAAAACGACACGCCCCCCTGCCGCCGGAAATCCGCCATAAAGGCCACCTGGTGCTCGTGGATATTTTGCAGGGGCAAATAGGCCTGCGTAGTATCCTTGGCGTCAAAGCACACCGGGAACCCCTGCACCGCCCCGATGTAATCCACGGTGCTTTGCTTTTCAAAATACGCCAGCGTAATGGTGCGCTTTTCCCCGTTAAACTCCACCGGCGTAATGGGCGTGGGGATTTTTTGAATCAGCGCCAGCCCCTGCTGCCGATACGCCTCGTTGGTATAGTTAATAATTTCTTCCAGCGTGCTCCCTCGCAGCCCCCGGCTATTCCAAGCCCCCATGACCTGCCTCCTTTATTCCTCTTCTTCCCGCAGCCGCCGGGCGGTCTCCCGCACCAGCTGGGCCGGATGGTTCAAATACGGCCGGATGTCCGCCCCTTGATGGAACAGGGCGATGAGGGCATTCCGCTGTAGCACCCGCCGTCCCCGCCAGCCTGCCGCCGTGCCGCCAAACCGCTGCCGGAACTCGTTTTCCGAAAGCTCTAAAAGCCCCCGCAGCTCCGGAAAGGCCGCCTCCCGGTCAAAAAAGGGGTCTCCCGGCTCCTTTTGGTTGTGGGGACAAGCCAGCGAACACACATCGCAGCCATACAAAGCCCGGCCCATGCCCGCCATCTCCGCCCGGGTCAGCAGCCCCTTTTTTTGGGTGAGGTACGACACGCACCGCTCCATCACAAACCCGTCCCCGGTCAAGGCCCCGGTGGGGCAGGCCCGCAGGCAGGCGGTGCAGTCCCCACAGCCCCCGGGGGGCGCCGGGGTCTCCAACGGCGGCACCTCGGCGGTGGTCAGCAGCCCGCCCAAAAACACCATGCCCCCTCGGGCGGTGATAAGGCTTTGGTTTTTGCCGCAAATTCCCAGCCCCAGCCGTTGGGCCACGGCCCGCTCCACCAGCGGCCCGGTATCCACAAAAATTTTGTACTCCGTTAGCCCCCACAACCCGGCCAAGGCCTCCAAATGGGTCCCCAACAGCCGGTGGTAGTCCTCCCCCACCGCCGACTGGGAGATGATTCCCCGGAGGGCCGAGTCGGGCTCGCAATGCATTTGCTTTTTGTAGGGGACGGCTACCATCACCATGGTGCGGGCCCCGGGCAGCAGGCTTTGGGGGGACAGCCGCTTAAAAATATCCGGCTCGGCAAAGCCCCGCAGGCTTGCGTTGCGGGCCAAAAGCACCGGGTACAGCTGGGGGAAATCCGCCGCCGTTCCCACCGCCGCCAGCAGGTTATGCTGTTGTAAATACGTCCCTACGTCCATAGCCCCTCCGGGGATTGCGCTCCCTTTCGCTGGGGCGGCTCTTGCCCGGCCCCGCTTCCTTTTTCCGTTTTGCCTTCGGCATGAATCGTTTCGATTTTATCACACTTTTGCCCAAAAAGAAAGCCGGGGGCCTACAAGCCCCCGGTTTGCGAAAGACCCCGCCCGTCGTTTTCCAGCAAATCGGCCAGCTGGGTCAAGGTCACCAGCTCCACCCCCTGCTCCCGCAGCCGGGGGGCCAGCGCCGCAATGGCCCGGGCGGTAATCACGCCGCCCTCGGGCCCCACATGCCCAATGGCCAAGGCGCTGCCGGTAGAAAGGGCCATTTGCCCGGCCCGTTCCAGCTGCCGCCGCACCACCGCCTCGTCGTCGGTGCTATCCAAAAAAATACTACGGGACAGCAGCGGCACCCCCGCCGCCCGGCACAAGTCCCCGGCCCGGCTCTTCGGCGTGGTACGGCTGTCCACAAAAATCAGCCCCCGGTCGGCCAACGCCGCCACCACCGCCTCCAGCGCCGCTTCGTCCTCCATCACCGCCGAGCCCATGTGGTTGTTCAGCCCTACGGCCAAGGGCACCGCCTCCAGTGCCTCGTCCACCCGGGCGGCAATCTCCTCCCGGCTCATGCCCACAAACACGCCTCGGTCCCCCACCCATTCCGGCTTCCCGGTTAAGGATTCCATGGGCATATGGATAATCGCTTCTTTCCCGGCGGCTGCCACTCGCTGTGCGTCGGCGGCGCTATGGGCCGAAAAGGGCAGAATGGCGGCGGTCAGCGGCACGTCCAGGGCCAGCATTTCCTCGGTGCCGTCCCCGTTGTAGCCAAAATCATCTATCACAAGGCACAAATACCCCCGGGGCGTTCCGCCTGCCGGGATATTGCCGGGCCACAGCCGCTCCCCGCATTCCTGGGCCCCCACCGTGGCCGCCGCCAGCAAAAAGGCCCAGGCCGCCAGCCGGTTTTTCCGGGGCTTCCTCCGTCGATTTCCGGTTTTTCCGCCCCCGGTTGCTCCCGTTCTGCCCAGCCCTGCCGCCTCATTCCCCGGTGGCCGTCTTCCGTTCCGTTTCCCTTTGCTGCAAAACCAAAAGACCCGCATAACACCCCTCCCTTCCAAAAGGTGTATGCCGGTCTTTTGCATTTATGCGTTCCAGCCGCCGGGCTTACAGCTCCAACACTTCGGCGTTCAGCACGGCCGCCTTCAGTAGCCCGTCCAGCTCGGTTAAGCCCTTTTCAATCCCCCGGATTACGGGTACCCGGGGCCGGGTCTCGGGGTGCTTGGCCACAAAAATAGTGCAGCAGTCCTCGTAGGGCTGAATGGAAATGTCGTAGGTGCCAATGCGCTCGGCCTGGTCCATAATCTCCTGCTTATCCATCCCGCACAAGGGCCGGTACACCGGCAGGTGGCACACGTCGTTGATGGCCGCCAGTCCCTCCATGGTCTGGCTGGCTACCTGGCCCACGCTGTCCCCGGTGATAAGCCCCAGGGCGTGTTCCCGGGCGGCAATGCTTTCGCCCGCCCGCATCATGGCCCGCTTTAAAAAGATGGTCAGCTTGTCGTGGGGGGTATTGTCCAGCAGGTACAGCTGTAGCTCGGTAAAGTTGACGATATAGAGCCGAAAGCCTCCGGTAAAGTGGGACAGCCGCTTGCACAGGTCAATAACCTTCTGTTTGGCCCGCTCCCCGGTGTAGGGCGGGCTGTGGAAGTACACGCCTACCACCTCTACCCCCCGCTTCGCCATGGTCCAGGCCGCCACCGGGCTGTCGAAGCCGCCGGAGACCAGGGCCACCGCCTTGCCGGAGGACCCGGCGGGCAGGCCGCCGAAGGCCGGGTAAATTTTGGAGTAGATGTAGGCCTGATTCCGCAGCTCCACATTCAGCACCAGCTGGGGATGGTGGACGTCCACCGTCAGGTTGGGCAGGGCGTCCAAAATATGCTCGCCCACCAAAGCGCTGACCTCCTGCGACACCAAGGGATAGTGCTTATCCGCCCGGCGGGTATTCACCTTAAAGGTCAGGGGCTCGTCCCCCACCTCGGTGCGGATATGCTCCAAGGCCACCCGCTGCACGTTTTCGATGGACTGGTCGCTAAACCGCAGGCCCGGGCACACGCCGATGAGCCCGAAAATGCAGGTGATGCGGGGGATAAGCTGGTCAAAGTCCATGGGGCCGCCCCGGGACTCCACAATCAGCCGCCCTTGTTCTTTTTCCACATAATAGGCGCCCAAAGGGTCGATGTTTTTCCGGATGGCCTCTACCAGCTTTTTGATGAACAAAAACCGGTTGTTGCCCCGCATAAACACCTCGCCGTATTTGACGATTAAAACCTTTTCTTCCATATCCTATCCTTTTTATCGTTTTGTCGATTTTTTAAAAAACCGGGTTACCGGCGGTTATACCGGCGTAAAAAGGGGACAACCTCGTTCAGTACCCCCAGGCATTCCTCCGCTTCGGCCACCGTGTTGTACCGGGAAAAGCTGAACCGGACGGAGCCCTCCAGCCGGTCGCCCCGCAGGCCCATGGCCGTTAAGGTGGCGGAGTGCCGCTTTTTGTGGCTGTCGCAGGCACTGCCCGCCGAAACCAGCACCCCCCGGGCCTCCAGCGCATGGAGCAGGGTCTCGCTGCGGATGTTTTCAAACCCCACGTTCAGCACATAGGGCGAGGCCTCGGCAAGCCCCGGGCCGTTGAGGGTCACACCCCCCAGCGCCTGTAATCCGTTCCACAGGGTTTCCTTGACCGCCCGCACCTGTTCCGCATGGGCCTCCAGCCCGTCGTAGGCCTCCCGGGCCGCCTGGGCCAAGGCCGCCGCCCCACAACAGAGGCTGCACCTTTTTCCCCTTTTTTATATACAAAAAGCCCAAGCCCTTGGGGGTGTGGAACTTGTGGCCGCTGGCCGAAAGCAGGTCGATGCCCCAGCGGTGTACCGGCAGCCGCATTTTCCCATAGGCTTGTACGGCGTCCACATGGAACAGGGCCTGGGGCGCTTTTTGGCGGATGACCTTGCCCAAGGCCTCCAAATCCTGCACACAGCCGGTCTCGTTGTTGGCGGCGATAATGCTGACCAGGATGGTATCCGGCCGCAGGGCCGCCGCCAGCGTTTCGGGCAAAACATAGCCCTGCTCGTCCACCGGCAGCACCTCCACCTCGTAGCTCTCCTCTCCCAACCGGCGAAAGGGCTCGGTCACAGCGGGATGCTCGGTAGCGCTGGTCAAAATATGTTTGCCCTCCCGGCGGTAGCCCAGCGCCGTGCCAAAAATAGCCCAGTTATCGCTTTCGGTGCCGCCGGAGGTAAAATAAATCTCCTCGGGCAGGGCCCCCAGGGTATCGGCAATGACCCGCCGGGACTCCTGAATCACCTGGTCGGCCCGCATCCCCCGCTCGCTCAGGGAGGAGGGGTTGGCGTAATGCTCCGTCAGCACCTCCACAAACCGCTTTGTTACCATGGGACTGGGGGGTGCGCTGGCGGCGTTGTCAAAATACACGGCCATGGCTTACCCCTCCAGCTCGTACAGCAGCAGGGCCAAGGCCACCAGCCCGGCGGTTTCTGTCCGCAAAATCCGCTTGCCCAGGGTCACGGGGATCATGCCGCTGCACTCGGCCAAATACATTTCCTCCGGGGAAAACCCGCCCTCGGGGCCGATAAATACCCCCAGGGTGGTGCCGGAAAAGCCCTTCACAAACTGGCGGATGCCGGTGTCCTTTTCGTTTTCGTAGGGGATAATCCGGGCGTCCAGCGCCTTGGAGGCAATAACCGCCTCCCGGAAGGACAGCAGCCGCCCCACCTGAGGGACGATGCCCCGGTTGGACTGCTTGGCGGCAGACTCGGCAATTTTTTGCCACCGCTGCAGCTTTTTGTCCTCTTTTTTATCCAGCTTGGCCACGCTGCGGGAGCAGGCCACCGGAAAAATATCGGTAACCCCCAGCTCCACGCATTTTTGGACAATGGTATCCATTTTATCGCCCTTGGGCACCCCCTGGAACAGGGTGATTTTTACGTTGGGCTCGGTATAGCTGGCAATGGCGTCCTGAATCTCCACCGTCACCACATCCTCGTCAATCTGCAAAATGTTACACAGATAGTCCAGCCCCGCCCCGTCGCAGGCAATCAGCTCATCCCCGGGCTGCATCCGCAGCACGGCCCGGATATGCCGGGCGTCGTCCCCGGTAATGGTAATTACGTTTTCCCAAATCTGTTCCGACTTTACAAAAAAACGTCTCATTTTCCCTCGTACCGGGCAGTCATGGCCACCCATTCCCCTTTCATGGTAATATCCTCCACCACAAAGCCGTTCAGGGCCATGACTCCCTGCACGTCCTCCATCCGGTCCTGAATGATGCCGGAGGCCACAAAATACCCGCCGGGCTTAATACATTTGGCTACCCGCCGGCACAAAATAATGATGATGTTGGCCACAATATTGGCGGTAACCACATCAAAATTCTGCCCATGGAAGGAACGCTCCAGCTCCCGGTCCCGGGTGATGTTCCCGGTCAGCACATGGTAGACTTTGGGCCCAAACCCGTTTTGGGCGGCATTTTCCGCCGCTGTGGGGGCCGCCTCCGGGTCGATGTCGATGGCCGTGGCCTCGGAAGCCCCCAGCAGCAGGGAGGCAATGGACAGAATCCCGCTGCCGCAGCCAATGTCGAACACCTTGTCTCCGGGGGCAATGCACCGCTCCAAATGCTCCAGGCACATACAGGTGGTCTCGTGGCTGCCGCTGCCGAACACATGCCCCGGGTCCAGCGTCAGCACCTTTCGGTCATTCCCCTCCGGAATGGGCTCCCAGGTGGGCCGCACCAGCAGGGTCTGGCCTACGGGGAAGGGCTTAAAGTACTTTTTCCACTGCTCCGACCAGTCCTCGGGGATATGCTCCTCCACCGTTACGGCCAAGCTCCCCAAATCCAGCTCCGTTTCGGTTTTTTGCCACCGGCTCAGGGCCGCCTTCACGTCCTCCAGCATTTTTTGCCCCTCGGGGCTTTCGCTCAAATAAAAGGTCACGCCGGCGGGCTTGTTCACCGCC
>CAKTER010000085.1 GCA_934552695.1 uncultured Eubacteriales bacterium | reverse complement strand
GGATAAGGGCGAAGGGCAAGGGCAAGGGCAAGGGCAAGGGCAAGGGCAAGGGCAAGGGCAAGGGCAAGAAAAAGGGCAAGGGCACAAAGGGGAAGCGAGTGCCAAGCCTCCCTCGGGGTATCCTCTTCGCTAAGGGAGTTGACGCACGCTCAGAGGAAAGCCCCTCGGTCGGCAAACTATGCGTTGGCTGGGCAAGCTCAGGTCAAGGGCAGCGCCCGGAAATGGTCCGCTCGGGAACAGCGCTTATGGCCCGGCTGAGGGCGTTGACGGCGCCGGGCCAACACCCTATCCCCTCGCTGGAGGAGGGGGAGAGGGGAAAGAGAAAATGAGTAAAGGTCAAGGGCAAGGGCAAGGAAAAAATCAAATCGATCCCCTCTCCGGGAGAAAAATGGACGGCACAAAAAAAGCGCAGACACAAGGTCTGCGCTTTAAAAGAACGAAATTACTCGGCCTTCGGAGCCTCGGCGGCGGGAGCCGGAGCGGGCTCAGCGGGCTTGGGAGGGGCCGGAGGGGCCACCCGGTAGCCGGTGATGACCTTCTTCGGGCACTTGTTGGCGCACATACCGCAGTTTTTGCACTTATCGTAGTCGATAACGGCAATGTTATCAATCACGTGGATGGCGTCAAACTTACATTCCTTTTCGCACATTTTGCAGGCAATGCAACCGGCAGAGCAAGCGGCCAGAACATCCTTGCCCTTATCCTTGGACGCACACTGCACCTTGACCTTCTTTTTGGCGGGCAGCAGCTCGATGATGTGCTTGGGGCAGGCGGACACGCACTTGCCGCAGGCAACGCACTTGTCCTTGTCGATGACGGCAACACCATCGACGATTTCGATGGCGCCAAAGGCACAGGCAGCCTTGCAGGTGCCCAGACCCAAACAGCCATAGGAGCAGGACTTGTACCCGCCGCCGGCCAGCTGGCTGGCCATGACGCAGTCGGTAATGCCCTGGTAGTCGTATTTTTCCTTGGCCTTTTCACAGGTGCCGCCGCAGTGGACGAAAGCGGCCATGGGCTCGGAAGCCGTGGCTTCTACGCCCAGCACCGCAGCAATCTTTTCGGCAGCCACCGCACCGCCTACGGGGCAGGCGTTTACGGGAGCGGTACCGGCTACGATAGCGTCGGCGCAACCGGCGCAACCGGGATACCCGCAGCCGCCGCAGTTCGCACCAGGCAGGCATTCCAAAACCTGCTCCACCCGGGGGTCCGACTCCACGGCAAAGATCTTACTGGCATAACTAAGACCGACGCCGAATACGAGGCCCAAGCCACCGATGCTCAGAACAGAAAAAGCAATCGAAGAAACATCCATGATTTTGTGCCTCCTTTACAGTTTGATAAGACCCGAGAAGCCCAGGAACGCAATGGCCATCAGACCGGCGGTCACCATGGCCGTGGGGAATCCGTCAAAGGCTTTGGGGGTGTCGGCATGCAGGGCCATCCGTTCCCGGATACCGGCCAGCAGCACGATGGCGACGCAGAAGCCCACAGCGCTACCAAACCCGTTCAGGATGGAGGCGATGAAGGAATAGTTCTTCTGCATGTTGGTGACAGCTACGCCCAGTACGGCGCAGTTGGTGGTAATCAGGGGCAGGTATACGCCCAAAGACTGATACAGGGCGGGAGCGCTCTTTTTTAAGAACATTTCCACCAGCTGCACCAGAGCGGCGATAACCAGAATGAACGCAATGTTATACAGGTAGATTACGCCCAGCTTAACCAAAATCAGGTTGTAAATCAGCCAGGTGGCGGCGGAAGCCAGGGTGATAACGAACACAACGGCCACGCCCATGCCCAAAGCGGTGTCTACCTTTTTGGATACGCCGAGGAAGGGGCAGATACCCAGGAACTGGGACAGCACGTAGTTATTTACGAACACGGCTGCCAGAATCAAAAGAATCAGATTCGGAGTTACCATTGTTTATTCCCCCTCCTTTTTGTTGTTTTTCTTAGCCATTAAGGTGTGGAACAGAGCCATCAGAGAGCCGTAGGTGAAGAAAGCACCGGGGGCCATGATGAACATCAGGGTCTTGGGGAAAGCAGCGGGCAGCACGGTGGCCCCAAACAGGGTGCCGGCGCCGATGAATTCACGAACCAGACCGATGAAGCACAGAGCCATGGTAAAGCCCAGGCCGTTACCGATACCGTCCATGATCGAAGTAAACACGCTGTTCTTGCTGGCGAAGGCTTCGGCCCGGCCCAGAATGATGCAGTTTACCACGATTAGGGGGATGTACAGACCCAGCGAAGCGTTCAGGCTGGGGATGTAAGCCTTTAACAGCAGCTCGATGATGGTAACGAAGCTGGCGATAACGACGATGTAGCACGGGATACGGACCTTATCGGGGATAAACTTCCGCAGCAGTGCAATAAACAGGTTGGAGCAAATCAATACGGCGGCCGTGGACAGGCCCATGCCAATCCCGTTGATGGCGGAAGTGGTAACAGCCAGGGTAGGGCAGGTACCGATAACCTGAACAAAGGTCGGGTTATTATCCAGAATACCGTCTTTTAAAGCTTGTAAGCCTTTACCCATTAGTGAGCACCTCCATTCGCCAGCACCCATTCACAGGCCTCGGTCGCACCGGAGGACACGGCCCGGGAGGTGATGGTAGCGCTGGTAATTGCCTGAATTTGGCCGTTGTCCTTGGTCACGGCGATGGGAGCGGTCAGGCCAACAAACTGTTCCTGGAAATCGGCGTCCTGTGCGTGAGAGCCCAGGCCGGGGGATTCGGACAGAGAGGTGACGGTGAGCCCGGTGATGGCGCCGTCCATGTCCACGCCCACCATGGTGCCGATGGTGCCGCCAAACCCGCTGGGGTTTACGCTGACCACATAGCCAATCTGCTCGCCGCCCTGGTAGGCAGCGCTGACGGAGCTGATGGTGCCGGTCAGAGGAGCTTCGGTCAGCTCCTGGAATTCATCGGCGCTAGCCATAACCTTGGCCATAGCTTCGTCCTGGGTCTTTTTGTTCTGGGCGGCAATGGGAGCCTTGGTGACCTCGGAAACAATACCCAGGCACAGAGAAGCCACAACGGTGATGGCTGTTAAGGACAGAGTGGTTTTTGCGATGTCGTTCATGCCTGTTTCGCCTCCTTTGCCTTCTTTTCGGGCCAGGTGCCAAAGACCCGGGTCTTAAACTTCCGGTCAATCAGAGGCACGGTCAAGTTCATAATCAGGATGGAATAGGATACGCCTTCGGGATAGCCGCCGAACCGACGGATGAGGAAGGTCAGTACGCCGCACCCAATGGCAAAAATGATTTGGCCCTTGGGGTTAATGGGCGAGGAGGCGTAGTCGGTGGCCATAAAGATGGCGCCCAGCATTAAGCCGCCGGTGAAGATTTCGTACACGGGGAACCGCCCGTTGGTGCGGCCCACAATGGCGAACAGGACAAACACGGTGGCGATGTAGACCACGGGGATCCGCCAGGAGATGACCTTGCGGACCAGCAGGTACACAAAGCCAATCAGCAGAGCCAGGGCGCAGGTCTCGCCGATGGTGCCGCCAATCCGGCCCAGGAAGGCCTGCATGGTGTCGGCGCCGGTGGGCACCAGCGTGCCGGCCTTTAATTCGGCCAGCTTGGTAGCCGTGGAAAGGGCGTCAACCCCGGCGGGGTTGACCCAGCTGGTCATTTCGGTGGGATAAGAGGCCAGCAGGAAAGCACGGCCGGCCAAAGCGGGGTTGATGAAGTTTTTCCCCAGACCGCCGAAGAACTGCTTGGCGATGATGATGGCGAACGCAGAACCGACCACAGGCATCCAGAAGGGAGCCGAAGCAGGCAGGTTCATGGCCAGCAGAAGGCCGGTGACCGCTGCGGACAGGTCGGAAACGGTTACGGGCTTTTTCATGCCCTTTTGATACAAAAATTCAAAAAACATGGCGGAAACGACGCTGATAATCATCAGAGCCAGGGCCCGCATTCCAAAGTATACAATGCCCATCACGGCGGCGGGAGCCAGTGCAATCAGCACATCCCGCATAACGCTTTGAACGGTGTCCTTAGAGCGAACGTGAGGGGTTGCAGTAACGGTAAAAGAACTCATTTCGTGTATCCCCCTTTACTTTTTCTTTTTGCCCATCTGGACTTTCTTCTCGGCGCGGATGGACTGGGCCAGCTGACGCTTGGCGGGGCAGATGTAGGAGCAGCTGCCGCATTCGATGCAGTCCATACCGTGCAGCTTAACGAAGCCGTCGCCGTCGCCGTGCAAAATCAGGGCGTTCAGCTCATAAGGCTCCAGGCCCATGGGGCAATGCTCTACGCAGCGGCCGCAGCGCATGCAGTTTTGTTCCGGCGGAATGGCGGCCTCTTTGGCGGTAAAGCACAGCAGAGCCGAAGAGGTCTTGGTGGTGGCGCAGTCCAGGGTGTACATGGCCGGGCCCATCATGGGGCCGCCGGCAATCAGCTTCACCGGGGCGTCCTCGCCCTCTTTAAAGCCGCCGATGGCGTCCATTAAATCCTGGAAGGTGGTGCCAATCCGGATTTTGTAGTTGCCGGGGTTCTTTACGGCCCCGCCGGTTACGGTGACAACGCGGCGCATCAGGGGACGGCCCCGGAAAATGGCCCGCTCAATGGCGATGACCGTATCCACGTTGTCCACAATACATCCGGCGTCGGCAGGCAGAGCGCCGGAGGGTACTTCCCGCTTCGTTACAGCATAAATCAGGTGCTTTTCGGAGCCCTGCGGGAACTTCATTTGCAGGGTAGCTACCTCCATCCGGGGCTCGTTCTTCACGGCCTCGGTCATCACCCGAATGGCTTCGGGCTTGTTGTTTTCAATGCCGATGACGCCCTTGGCGTTGGGGTGCAGCTGCAGCATGACCTTTAAGCCCTTTACAATACGCTCGGGCTCTTCCAGCATCAGCCGGTAGTCGCAGGTCAGGTAGGGCTCGCACTCGGCGGCATTGATGATGATGTAGTCAATCTTTTTGTCGGGAGGCGGGGCCAGCTTGATGTGGGTGGGGAAGCCTGCGCCGCCCAAACCGACGACACCGGCGTTTTTGATGGCCTCGCAAATCTCGGCGTTGGTCATGTTTTCGTAATCCAAGGGCTTGCCAATGGAGGGGTCAAGCTCCATTTTGCCGTCGTTTTGGATTACAATGGCGTTGACCATAGCACCGCCGGGAGTCAGTACCGGACGAATGGCTGTGACGGTACCGGAAATACTGGAGAAAATGGGCGACGACACGAATGCGCTGCTTTCAGCAATCCGCTGGCCCACCTTCACAGAATCGCCTACTGCCACGATGGGCGAGCAGGGCGCCCCAATGTGTTGAGACATGGGGAAGAACAGCTCTTGATTTTCCTTCGGCTGGATCAACTCGATAGGACGGTCGGCGGAAAGGGCCTTCCCATCGGGTGGATGCACGCCGCGTTTGAAGGTTAAGGTTGCCATAATATCCTCCTCTGCTATTTGTTCCTTCCCGGCGCAAACAGGGCCGGAAACCTTGACAGTGTTCTCACAACCAAAAAAGACCGTCAAGCAACATTCTTATTTTAATATAGGTCGTGAAAATACTCAAGATGATTCTTAAAAAAAGTCGAAAAAAACTCAAAAAAAGGCGGAAAATTTTCGGAAAATGTTCGAGAATCCCGTTATTTTTTTGTCATATCAAAATCCGTGCCAAAAATAAAGCGCCCGGATGCCCTGCAAAAGGCACAAAGAAGGAAAAGGGAGGCTGCCGCAGAAAAATTTGTAAAAAACACCCGAAAAGGCGGCTTGTTTTTCTGGATATTTGTAGTATAATACAACTGTTAGTACGAATACTACCGGAAAATTTTGTCGGAAAGGCGGTGACTTTATGGACTTGACCCTAACCCTAAGCCAAAAACTGGCGCTTTCCCAGCGGATGTTGCTTTCGGCCGAAATTCTTCAGATGAGCTCCCTGGAGCTGGTGGAGTACATGAAGGAGCTGGCCGTGGAAAACCCGGTGGTGGAATACGAGGAGGCAAGGCCGGAGCCCCCGGACTTGCTGCAAAAAAAGCTGGATTGGCTGGCGGCGGACGATGAGCAGAACAAGTATTATTACCGGCAGGAAAAAAGTGAGCACGAGGGGGAGGACTGGAATTTTCGGGAGCTGGCCGGGGAAAGCCCGGAGGAGCATTTGCGGGCGCAGCTGGCCATGCTGACCTTGTCCCCCCCAAAGCGGGCGCTGGTGGAATATTTGATTGAATCGCTGGACGCCAACGGGTACCTGGACGAGGAGCCGTCCGAAATGGCCCGGCGGCTGCACACGCCGGAGCGGCAGGTGGCCGAGGCCCTGCGTATTTTGCAGGGGATGGACCCCATGGGGGTGGGCGCCCGGGATCTTCCGGATTGCCTGCGGATTCAGGCCCGGCGGCTGGGGGTGGAGAATCCGCTGGTGCTCCGGATTATCGATACCGAGCTGCCTACGCTGGCCAAAAACCAGATGCGTACCATTGCCAAGCACCTAAAAGTGAGCTTGGAAGAAGTCATCGACGCCGTATCCCTTATCCGGACGTTAAACCCCCGGCCGGGGAACAGCTTTGCTTCTTCCCATACGTTGGAGTACATTGTTCCCGATGTTTTGGTGTACAAAACCAAGGATGGGTTTGAGGTGGTTTTGAACAACGCCTTTTTCCCGCGGCTGACCATCAGCCCCTATTATCGGGATATTATAAAGGATGAAAAAGCCGAGGACGCCCGGGAGTATGTGTGTGACAAAATTCGGCAGGCCGAGTGGGCCATGAAGTGTATTTCCAAGCGCAATTCCACCTTGCAGAAAACCCTGGAAGTAATCCTGGATTTGCAGCGGGAGTTTTTTGAGCAGGGGCCGGGGCATTTGCGGCCCATGCGGCTTTACGATGTGGCCGGGCGCATTGAAATGCACGAGTCTACGGTGAGCCGGGC
>CAKTER010000084.1 GCA_934552695.1 uncultured Eubacteriales bacterium | reverse complement strand
CGTAGAGCCGATAAAATAAGGCTTTGCGGACATTTAAGAAGATATAAAAAGATAGTCAAAAAGACATATATAATTTATTAATAAACTTTACATTCTCACGCCCGCCGTTTTCACAATCTTCCTCTATCCTTTTCTTGAGAAAATGAATATAATGAAAGAAGATATGGAAAGAGGAGGGATAGACGAATGGAATCCTTACGAAGCAAGCAGGGCTTTATCTGCGACATGGACGGCGTGATTTATCACGGCAATAAGCTGCTCCCCGGGGTACGGGAGTTTGTAGACTGGCTGTACCGGGAGCAAAAAAACTTTTTGTTTTTGACCAACGCCTCCGACCGCTCCCCCAAGGAGCTTCAGCAAAAGCTGGCCCGGATGGGACTGGACGTAGATGAAAGCCATTTTTATACCAGTGCCCTGGCCACGGCGGCCTTTATCAGCACCCAATGCCCCGGCGGCAGCGCTTATGTGATTGGCGGGGCGGGGCTGATTATGGCCCTGCACGACGCCGGCATTACTATGAACGACGTGGACCCCGACTATGTTATCATCGGCGAGGGCAATACCTACACCTACGAAAACATTGTAAAGGCCGTGCGGCTGGTGATGAAGGGGGCCAAGCTCATTGGCGCCAACAGCGACCTGACCGGCCCCACCGAGGACGGGATTATCCCCGCCTGCCGGGCCATGGTCGCCCCCATCGAAATGGCTACCGGCCAGTCCGCCTATTTTGTCGGCAAGCCCAACCCCCTGATCATGCGGACGGGGCTGCGGCTGCTGGACGTGCATTCCGAGGACGCCGTGATGATTGGCGACCGGATGGATACCGACATCGTAGCCGGAATCGAAACCGGCTTAGACACGGTGCTGGTGCTTTCCGGGGTTACCAGCCGCAACGACATCCACAAGTTCCCCTACCGGCCCCGGCTGGTGTTAAACGGCGTGGGGGAAATCCCCCCGCTGGACTAAGGGCCGCCCATGGACGCTTTGGAAATTTTCCCCGGGCAGGGTCTGGGCCCTCTCCGGCTGGGTATGCCCCCGGAGGCGCTGGAAGGGGCGCTGACCCGGCTGCGGCATGGCTGGAGCCCTGCTCTCGTCTCGGTTTGGTGCGAGCGGCAGGCCGAAACCGATGCCCCGTCCCTTATCACCGGCCGCTATGGAGACGATCGTTCCTTCTTTTTGGTGCTATACCAAAATGGACAAGCTGTAGAAATTGGCGTTGACCGCCTGCTGGACGAGACCCTTCCCGTCCTCTGGGAGGGCCTGCCTCTGTTTCGGCTCCCCGCCGAAGAGGTGGTCGCCGCCCTGAGCCGGAAAAGCCCTGGGCTGTGCGACCACCCGGACACCGACCTGGGCACAGACTACCGCTTTCCCGCTCTGGGCCTCCGGCTGTGGCGGGAGCGGGCCTTTCATCCCAAACTGCTGCAAGACCCGGACTACAAACGGGACATGGCGGAGGTGCCGGAAGAAGAAACCAGGTACCGGTTTTTCCAGCTGGCCGCCGTCTATCCCCCGGAGAAATAACTGGCCCGGGTTTTGAGCCAACCCGGGTTCCCTCCGGCTCTTTAACCTACATCCTCAACCTCAAAACGACAAAAGGCCGTCCCTCCCCGGGCGGCCCTTTCTTTTTGATTTTTTGCTATTCTCTTTTAGTCCGTCCAGGCCCGCAGCAGCCGCCCGGCCATATCCCCCAGGGTGGCCCGCTCCAAGGTCTCCCCGGCTACCAGCGCCACCCGGCCCATTTCCTTGCCGTCTACCCACAGGGTTTGCCACCCCACTTCCGTCCCGGCCTCCACCGGCGCCGCCAGCCCCGGCAGCAGCTCCGTCTTCGTTTCTACCTGTCCCGCCTGTTCCTTGGGCAACAGCAGGGCCGCATTTTCTGCCGTGACCGCCTTTACAAACGCCTGCCGCCCCTTTTCCACCGGCACCTGCCCGGCCACCGTCCCCGCCGGGTCCCCGTTCCAAGCATAATAATTGGCAAAGCCGTAGTCCAGCAGGCGCATGGTCTCGCCAAACCGGGTCTTGGGGTCGGCGGCCCCCATGACCACCGCCACCAAATGCAGGCCGTTCCGCCGGGCCGAGCCCGAAAAGCAAAAGCCCGCCCCGGTGGTGGAGCCGGTTTTCAGCCCCGTGGTGCCCTCGTACTGCCGCAGCATTTTGTTGGTGTTGGTCAGCCCAAACTCCGTTTCGCCCCGGCGGGTTTTGTGGGTAATGCTATCCATCCAGGTGGTGGTATATTCCGTCACCTCCGGGAAGCGGGCCAGCAGTTCCCGGGAGACCAGGGCAATGTCCCGGGCACTCATCTGGTGTCCCGGGGCGTCCAGCCCGCAGGCGTTGACAAAATGGGCCCCGGTCATTCCCAGCTCTTCCGCCCGCCGGTTCATCTGTTCCACAAAGGCGTCCTCGCTGCCCGCCACAAACTCCGCCATAGCCACCGCTGCGTCATTGGCCGAGGCGATGGCAATGCATTTGGTCAAATCCGCCGCCGTTTGGGTCTCCCCCACCTCCAGCCACAGCTGGGAGCCGCCCATCCCCGCCGCATGGGCGCTGATGGTCACCGGGTCGTCCCAGCCAAAACGCCCCGCCGCCTGGGCCTCGTAGATTAGCAGCAGGGTCATCACCTTGGTGACCGAAGCCGGGGGCAGGGCCTCGTCGGGATTTTGCACATACAAAACCGACCCGGTCCCCACGTCCATCAGCACAGCGCTTTTTACGTTTAGGCCCAGGTCGGTTCGATTGGGATAGTCCGTTGCCCCCGCCGCCTGCGGAAACAAGGCCATCCCCACCAGCATAAGCAGCGTCAGGCCCAAAGCCCGCCGCCAAAGTCGCAACGTCATACGCCGCCTCCCAAAACCGTTCTGCTTCAGGATATGCGGCCGGATTCGGGTTTATCCCTGCCCCTCCCCGGTCAGCGCCGGAAAGTTGACAATCTCCACCCCGGCTTCCCGCAGCACCCCCAGCGAAAACTCGTCGGGATACACGCCCCGGTACACCAGCCGGGTAATGCCGGCATTTACAATCATTTTGGCACAAATGCTACAGGGCTGTAGGGTTACGTAGATGGTGGCCCCGTTGGTGCTCACCCCCACCTTGGCCGCCTGAATAATGGCGTTCTGCTCGGCATGGAGGGCCCGGCACAGCTCGTGCCGTTCCCCGGAGGGAATGCCCAGCTGCTCCCGCAGGCAGCCCGTGTCCAGGCAATGCGCCACCCCCGAGGGTGCGCCGTTATACCCGGTGGTCAAAATCCGGTTGTCCTTGGTAATAACCGCCCCCACCTGCCGCCGCAGGCAGGTGGCCCGCGTTTTTACAATCTCGGCAATTTGCAAAAAATATTCATCCCAACCCATACGGCGCATGGGCCTCTCCTCCTTCCCCATCGGGCGCTATTTAAAAAAAGGACGCCCCCGCAGGGCGTCCCTTGGTTCTTGCGATTAAATGATGTACTTTTTAATCTCTTCCGGCAGAGTATCCACAGGCGCACTAATAATCAACGTAAAGTCCAGATTTTTTTCGTCCCGATCCGCACAGGTTTTTTCCAGCTCATGGATAAACTGTACCATCCCGTCGTTGTCAATATCCCTTACAATATTGCCCAACCCATCGATAAACACCTTTTCGATGTCGCTGTTTTGCGAAAGAATCCCGCAGATAAAGCCGAAAAACACGTTTTGATCCAACATGGTGAACTTGGAGGTCTCTACAAACCGGATTCGGTAGTTCAGGTCATACATATGGCGGCTGTCATCGTCGATAAAGACCACGTTGCCATCCGACACCTTACTGGCGTCGTTGGCCATTTGGAGCAGCCGTTTGGTTTTCCCTTCCCCTTTTGCACCGGCAAGAATTTGAATCATCGCAATCTCCTCCTTATTTGTGTTGATACCAGCCGTGCGCCAAAAACTCGTTCTGGTATTGTATCGTATTCGGCAGCGGCGACAAAAATCCTCTTTTTGCCGCCCAAAAACTGCCGGTTCCGATCAAAGCTCAGGCGTGGGCCGTAAGCATCCGCTCCAGCTCCGCCTTGGCGGTCACACCCACCGTCCGTTCCACTTCCTGTCCGTCCTTAAACACAATGAGGGTGGGGATGGACATCACGTTAAAGTCCCGGGCCACATCCGGCGCCTCGTCCACGTTCACCTTGGCCACCAACGCCTTGCCTTCCCACTCTCCGGCCAAAGCCTCCACCGCCGGGCCCTGCGCCTTGCAGGGGCCGCACCAATCTGCGAAAAAGTCAATCAGGGCCAGGCCCTGTCCCATAGCCGTATAAAAGTTCTCACTGGTCAACTTCGTCATATCGTTTCCTCCTTTGTACAAAGATGGTATCCCCTTGGATATTACTATATACGCAAAAAATGAAAACGAGATTGTTTTTTTAGTATACCGAAGGAACGGAAAAATTACAACACTTCCCAAATATTTTTATATTTTTTGTACAAATTATACAAATTCCGGTGTGGTTTCTCTTTTTTCGCTTCGAGGCTCCACATCTTAAAACAATCTTCGGTTTTTTTTCGTACTTATTTCTGATATACTGAAAATAGCATTTTTTACAGAAAGGTTGGGGGTTATGAAAATGGTGCGATGGAACCGGTTGGGCAGTGTATTGGCAGCGGTTGTGCTGGCGGCGGGGTTGCCGGTCAGCGCCCGGGCCCACACAGGGACGTCCCCGGCGATTGCGGCTACCCCGATTGTCATTCAGCTGGATGGGCAAACGCTGAAAACCGATGTAGCGCCGCAGATTAAAAACGACCGGGCCTTTGTCCCCCTGCGAACGATTTTCGAGGCTTTGGGCTACCAGGTCAGCTGGAACGACGCCGAAAAAACCGTGACCGCCCGGCGGGACGACCAAACCCTGCTTTTAACCATCGGCAGCGATGTACTGACCAAAAAAAGCGACTCCTCCACCCGGTTTTATGCGTTGGACGCCGCCCCCTATATCTGGCAGGAGCGCACGCTGGTGCCCCTGCGGGCCATTGCCGAAAGCTCCGGCGCCAGCGTCAACTGGGACAGCGCCACCCGCATGGTGACCATTTCCACTCAAGCGGCGGCCGAGTCTCAGGACCTGCTTGCCTCTGTGGTTACCATCACCACCAACGCCACCCAAGGCAGCGGTTTTGTGTTGGAATCCTCCGGGGTCATCGTCACCAACTGCCATGTACTGGCCGGGGCCACCGTGGCCGCCGTTACCTTTGGCAACGGGGCGGTATATGCCGATGATGTGACCGTACTGGGCTACGACCTAAGCAGCGATTTGGCCCTGCTGAAAATTCAAAAGGCCAACCTGCCCACCCTACCGGTGGGTAGCTCCAAAAGCCTGACCCCCGGCAGCGCCATCCGGGCTTTGGGTTCCCCTGCCGGGAAACAAAACACCGTGACCCCCGGCCAGGTAACCCAATCCACCGCCGACTACCTCATCACCGACGCCGCCGTTCACGCCGGAAACAGCGGCGGCCCCGTGGTCAACGAAGCCGGGGAGGTGGTAGGCGTGGTTTCCTTCTCCGTTACCACCGATGCCGGAGCCACCTACCAAATGGCTCAGCGGGCTGAGGCCATTGCCCGCATCGACCGCAGCCAGCCCCTCACACTTTCGGAATTTAACAAGGCCTATCACACGCCCACCCCGCCCCGGCACCTGTCCGTAACCCAGGAGGGGAATCAAGTCTATGTAAACTGGGAGTTTTTGCCCAACGCCAAATACTATGTGGTTGCCGTCAGCGACAGCCGGGAGGGGGAATACACCCCGCTGGATAGCCCCCTGGCCGACAACGATTACTGGGCCTGGAACTATCCCTACTGCTTTGGGCTGACCCTCCAGGGCCGCAAGACCCTTCACGCCTTTGTCCGGGTAGCCGCCGTAGTAGACGGCCATGTTTCCGCTTGGAGCCAGCCGGTGGAAATCAACGTAAAGGCCTGACCGGGCCAAAGCCAAACGGTTCCCGGCGTGTTCCGGAGCCGGCCCCGTCCCCCATCCATGCAAGGGAAGTACACCCGCTGTATTTCCCTTTCTTTTTATAAACAGCAACCACCCTCCCAACGGGTATGCACACTTCTGTTTGCCTCGACGAAAACGCCCCTTTCCGGCAGCATCGAAAGGAGATTTGTATGAACATCACCGTCTATCTGGGTGCCAATCCCGGCACCACCCCCGCCCTGGCCCTGGCCGCAGAGGAGCTGGGCCGCTTTATCGGCCAAAACGGCCACACCCTGATTTATGGCGGCTCCAAAACCGGGCTGATGGGGCGGTTGGCCCAAAGTGCCTTGGCCGCACGGGCCCCGGTGATTGGTGTAGAGCCCCGCTTTTTTGTGGAAGAGGAATTGCAGCTAGAGGGCTTGACCCAGCTCATTGTTACCGAGACCATGGCCCAACGGAAAACCAAAATGATAGAGCTGGGGGATGCGTTCATTGCCTTTCCCGGCGGCACCGGTACCCTGGAAGAAATCACCGAGGTGATGTCCCAAGTATCGTTAGGCCACCTGGCCGCCCCCTGCATTTTGTATAATCTGAACGGCTACTACGCCCCCTTGCAGGCGTTGCTGACCCGGATGATTGAAACGGGGCTTTCGTCGCCAAAACGCCAGCAGGGCATTTATTTTGCCGACAATCTGGCAGATATTGCCGCCATTTTGGCCGCTTCTCCCTGACCCGTTTTCTTCGCCCTTCCCGCCCTTTTTCACCGGGCTTTCTTCCCTTCCTTCTGCTCCCCCGCTCTCCCCGCTTCTCTTTCTCCCGGCACAGCAAAAAGGCCCTGCCTCCCGGCAGAGCCTTTTCTTATTCTTTTCGGTCTCTGTTGCGCCTTCCTCCGCCTCACAGCTGGCCCAGCTTATGCAGGGCCGCCAGGGCCGCCGCCTGCTCGGCTTCCTTTTTGCTGTGGCCCTCGCCCCGCCCCAAGGCCTCGCCCCGATGCCGTACCTCGGCCACAAAGGTTTTGTCGTGGTCCGGGCCCCGCTCCTCTAAGATAGCATAGGCCAACG
>CAKTER010000083.1 GCA_934552695.1 uncultured Eubacteriales bacterium | reverse complement strand
AGCGCCCAAAGCCCAAACCATGGTGTTAAGCAACCTAAACCCCCGGTATACCTTCGATACCTTTGTGGTGGGCAACTCCAACCAGTTTGCCCATGCAGCGGCCAAGGCAGTGGCGGCTACCCCCGCCCGGGCCTATAACCCGTTGTTTTTGTACGGGGACGTGGGCTTGGGGAAAACCCACCTGATGCACTCCATTGCCCACTACACCCTGCAAAACTTTCCCGATTCCAAGGTTTTGTATGTGTCGGGGGAGCAATTCACCAACGAGCTGATTACCTCCATCCGGGAGGACAAAAACCAGGAGTTCCGGAATAAATACCGGAACATCGACGTGCTGCTCATCGACGATATCCAGTTTATTTCTCAAAAGGAGCGGACCCAGGAGGAATTTTTCCATACCTTTAACGCCCTGTATAATGCCAACCAAAAAATTATTATTTCCAGCGACCGGCCGCCCAAGGAATTAAAAACATTGGAGGAGCGGCTGCGGAGCCGGTTCGAATGGGGGCTGATCGCCGACATCCAAAAACCGGACTACGAAACCCGGATTGCCATTTTGCAAAAAAAGGCCCAGGAGGACGGGGACGTGGTGCCGGATCAGGTCATCGAGCTGATTGCCAAAGCCTTTCATTCCAACATCCGGGAACTGGAGGGCGCTTTGAATAAGGTGCTGGCCTTTGCCCGGCTCACCGGCAGCAGCATTACCCCCGACCTGGCCGCTGCAGCCATTAAGGATTTGTGTAAGGAGCAGGAAAAGAAGCCCATTACCATCGAATACATTCAGGAGGTAGTGGCTTCCTACTATAATATTACCGTGCCGGATATCATCAGCTCCAAACGGAGCAAAAACATTTCCGACCCCCGGCAGATCGCCATGTACCTATCCCGGAAGCTCATCAATATGTCCCTGTCCAAAATGGGCGAAAAGTTTGGCGGCCGGGACCACACCACCATTATGCACGGCTGCGACAAGGTGGTTGCTATGATGGAGGAGAACCCCAGCCTAAAGGAAACCGTACTGGATTTGGAAAAGCGGATTCGGGGATAAATCCTCCTTTCCCCGTAGAAAATGATTACATTTTTAATACAAAATCGTTAAAAAACGGGGTAAAACTGTGAGTTTTCCACTGTTTGCCAAACCTTTCCACAATTTTTGGTGGAAAAGTAGGGGATAGGAGGTGGATAGAAAAAAGTTATCCACCGCCCCGTTTGGCCCTTGGGGACGGCTGTGGAAACCCTTGGGAAAATCCCCCAAAGCTTCCCCCGTTTTTCCACCGGCCCAAGGCACACAAAACCGGGGCCCGTTCCACCTTTCCACCGTATCCACACCCCCTATGACTACGACTGCGAATAAAGGGATAGATATAATACTTAGTTAGTTAGCAAAGACCGCAAAGGAGTTGTCCACACCATGAAAATCCACATCAACCGAGCCACCCTGGCCGAGGGCATTGGCTTAGTCCAAAAAACCGTAGCCGCCCGCACCGCCAGCCCCATCCTAGAGTGCATCCTGCTTTCTGCCGGAGAAGGCAGCCTGACCTTAACCGCCAACAACCTGGAAATGGGCATTGAAAGCAAGCCCCTGCCGGCTGAGGTTTTGGAAAAAGGGCTGCTGGCCCTGTCTGCCCGGCTGTTTGGCGAAATTATCCGCAAGGTCCAAGGGGATACGGTAACCATTGAAAGCGACGGCCAGTTTGTGACCAAGATTTCCTGCGGGGCTTCGGAATTTAAAATTTTGGGGATGGACGGCGCCGCCTTCCCGGCCCTGCCCGATGTGCCCCGGGAGGATCCCTTTACCGTAACACCGGCGGTAATGAAAAACATGATCCGCCAAACCATTTTTTCCATTGCTCAGGACGAGCTGCGGCCGGTGCTGACCGGGGAGCTGCTGGAGGCCGGGGACGGGAAGTTGCATTTAGTTAGTGTAGACGGCTACCGCATTTCCTACCGGGAGGCCCGGATGGAGGGCTGTTTGGAACGGGTTTCCGCCATTATCCCCGGGAAATCCATGAGCGAGCTGGGCCGCCTGCTGGACGCCGAAAGCGAGGATCTGGTCAGCGTGTACTTTACCGAGCGGCATATTTTGTTTGACCTGCCCAACTGCCTGCTGGTGTCCCGGTTGATCGAGGGGGACTACATCCCCTACCGGCAAAGCTTTGGGGTCGATTTTCCCACGGTGGCGGAGATTGACCGGGAGGCTCTGGTGCAGGCCATTGAGCGGGCCTCCATTTTGTCAACCGACCTGCGGAAAAGCCCGGTGAAGCTGGAAATTGCCGATGGCAGCCTGACCATTACCTCCCATTCCGAGCTGGGAACCACCCGGGAGCAGATTCCCGTGTCCCAGGACGGCCCCGACCTGACCATTGCCTTTAACCCCCGGTATTTGCTGGAGGCCTTAAAGGCCATTGAGGAAAATCGGGTGCGCTTGCAGCTTTCCACGGCCCTAAGCCCTCTGGTGATGGCCAGTCCCCAAGGGGGAGAGGACTATTTGTACTTGGTCCTGCCCCTGCGTCTGTAAGGCTTCAGAAAGAAGGAAGGACTATTTATGCGGGAAATTCCCATTCATACCGAGTATATCAAATTACAGCAGGCCCTAAAGCTGGCGGATTTGTTGGGCAGCGGCGGGGAAGTGAAGGCCCTGCTTGCCACCGGCGCTGTGCTGGTGAACGGGCAAGCTGCTACGGAGCGGGGGAAAAAGCTGCGGCCCGGGGACCGGGTGGATTATGAGGGCGAGCACTTTGTTATTGTAGCGGAAGAACCCTAAAGGACATACACATCAACCAGGCGGAAAGGAAGTGACAGCGGGCCCATGCTGGTAGAATCCCTTTCGGTTTTGGATTTTCGGAACCTGCGGGAAGGCCCGGTGGAGCTTTCGGAAGGCCTGAACCTGATTTTTGGCGATAACGGCCAGGGAAAAACCAATTTTTTGGAGGCGGTTTCGGTGTGTGCCACCGGCCGCAGCCCCCGTACCCGGCAGGACCGGGAGATGATTCGGTTTGAGCGGGCCGAGGCCCACCTTTGCGTCCAGATTTTGCGGCCGGAGACCGGCCGCCGGGACCGGATTGACGTCCATTTGCGAAAGGACGGAAAAAAAGGGCTGGCGGTGAATGGCTTGGGCCTCAAAAAGTCCGGGGAGCTGTTTGGGCTGCTGCATACCGTTAGCTTTGCCCCGGGGGATTTGCTGCTGATTCAAGGCGGGCCGTCTCTTCGGCGGCGGTTTTTGGATTTGGAGCTGTGTCAGCTCAGCCGGGTGTATGTCAACGCTCTGCAACAGTATTATCATGTATTAAAGCAGCGGAACGCCCTGCTGAAAACCATGCGGTTCCGGCCCGCCGACCGGGAGCTGCTGCCGGCCTTTGACGAGCAGCTGGCCTATTTTGCCGCCCGGCTGTGCCGCAGCCGCAGCGCCTTTGTGGCCGAGCTGGATACCGAGGCCCGGGCCGCCCACGCCCAGCTATCCGGAAACCGGGAGGAGCTTTCCATCGAGTACCGGCAAAGCTGTACGCCGGAGGAGCTGCCGGAAAAATTAGCCCACAGCTTGGACCGGGATGTGGCTTTGGGCCAGACCGGCTATGGCCCCCACCGGGACGATTTGGTGTTTTGGCTCAACGGGCAGGAGGCCCGGGTGTACGGCTCTCAGGGCCAGCAGCGGACGGCGGCTTTGTCGGCCAAGCTGGCCGAGCTTTCCCTTATCCGGAACCGGCTGGGGGAGGATCCGGTGCTGCTGTTGGACGATGTGCTTTCGGAGCTGGATACCCACCGGCAGCAGGCCCTGTGGGAGACCGCCGGGCAGGTGCAGACCCTGCTGACCTGTACCGCCGCCGACAAGCAGGTGCTGCGGGCCGTTCCCAAACGGGCTTTTTTGGTAAAGGACGGGGTGTTTCTTCGGCAGATATAAACAAGCGGTTTTTACCGGGAGCAACCGGTTAAACATAAAATAGTATTATGGAAGCTGGCATAAAATCACAAAGGAGGAACCACATGAAAGCAGTACAGAAATTTCAGCACGGCTATGGCAACATCCATTGTGTAGAGGTCCCGGAGCCCTCTCCGGAACGGGGACAGGTGAAAATTAAAATTGCCTACACCGGTATTTGCGGCACCGACCTGCACTTTTATGACGAAAGCTTCCCCCTAACGGTGCCTCTGCCCTTAACCCTGGGCCACGAGTTCTCCGGCGTGGTTTGCGAGGTGGGCGAGGGGGTGACCCAGTGGAAGGTAGGCGACCGGGTTACCGCCGAAACCGCCAAAGAAACCTGCGGCGTGTGCGAGCGCTGCCAAACCGGCCAGCATAGCCTGTGTACCCAGCGCCGGGCCTTTGGCCAGCAGCTGGACGGGGTGATGGCCGAATATATTTGTACCGACGCCAAGCGGGTACACCGGGTACCCGATACCGTGAGCCTGCTGGAGGCCAGCATGTGCGAGCCCTCCTGCGTGGCCTATCACGCCGTGCTTTCCCTCACAGATATTAAGCCCGGGGAGCTGGCGGTGGTCATCGGCCCCGGCCCCATCGGCATGGGGGTAGTGCAAATGCTGGCCGCTGCGGGAGCCTACATTTTAATTTTGGGCCGCCGCCGGAACCAGAAGCGGCTGGAGCTGGCCCTGTCCATGGGCGCCGCCGAGGCCGTGTATATCGATGAAGAGGATGCGCTGGCTAAGGTTCTGGCCCTTACCGGCAACCAGGGCGCCGATTATATTTTTGACTGCGCCGGGAAGGACGACGCCATTGAAATGGGCATTGGCCTGTGCAAAAAGGGCGGTACCTTTGTAGAGGTGGCCCTGACCGATTTTAAGGGCTCCACCATCCATAATTTCAGCGATATTGTGATGAAGGAGATTCGGTTCCAGGGCTCCTTTAGCCACCGGTATCGGGAGTGGGACCGGGTGTTAAACATGATGGCCCGGAAAAAGCTGGATGTGCTGCCCATGGTGTCCCACAAGTTCAAGCTGGAAGAATGCGTGGAGTCCTTTGAAGCCAAGGATAAATTGAAAGTTATTTTTGAGATCGACCCCGAGGAATGGCCGAAGGCCTAAAACCGGGGAGTACGAAAGGAAGTAAGGAGCATGGAATTCCGGAAAACGGAGGAAGCGGACGAAGCGGCAGTCATGGCCATGATCGACGAGGCAAAAGCCTATTTTCGGCGGCAGGGCATTAACCAGTGGCAGGACGGGTACCCCAACCCCCAAACCCTGCGGCAGGATAATGCCGCCGGGGTGGGCCATTGTCTGGCCGAAAACGGGAGGCCGGTGGCCTATGGCGCCATCATTTTTGGGACAGAGCCCACCTATGCCCGGCTGGATGGAGGCCAGTGGCTGCAAAACGGCCCCTACGGTGTGGTTCACCGCACGGTGGTACAGGAGTCCAAAAAGGGGAAAAGCTTGGCGGGACGGCTGCTGGCGGAGGCCGAAGCCATGGCCCGGGCCCGGGGCATTGCCGATTTGAGGGTGGATACGCACCGGGACAACCGCTCCATGCGCCGGATGCTGGAAAAAAACGGGTTTACCTGCGTGGGCACCATTTATTTGGAAAACGGCGACCCCCGGGTGGCTTATGAAAAGGTGCTGCCGTAAGCAGAGAAGCCCCGGTCAAAAGCCTGTATCGTCGGAATAAAAACAAAGCACAAAAACGACAAAAAGGGCTTGGATTCCAACAAAATACAAAACGGCGCTGTTTCAAACGGCGCCGTTTTTTGTGGCCAACCCCCTTATTTTTTCGGCGGGATTGGCTCCAATCCCTCGCTGGTCTGGGCCAGCAGCAAATACATCCGCACGTCGGTACGGCTCAGGTCGCAATCCAAAATCTCCTCAACCTTGTGAATTTTGTAGTGGACGGTGTTCCGGTGGACAAAAAGCTGCTGGGCAATGTCCTTTACCTGGCCCTCGCATTGGAGATAGGTGCGGACAAATTCGGTAAAGTCGGTGCCGCAGGCCCGGTCGTAGTCCCGCAGGGGCTCCCAGTATTCCCGGCGGATTTCCTTTAGCACATCCTGATTTTCCAACCCGATAATAATCTTATAGACTCCCAGCTTTTGGTAGGAGCGGACGCTGGGGGGCAGCTGGCCGGAGCGGTGCAGGGCCTCGATTTTTTGGGCCAGGGCGTAGCTTTTATAAATGCACCGGGCGCTTTGGGTTACCCGGCCCAAAGTAAACTCCGGCAGGGCCTTTAGCCCCAAGGAGTCCCCGGCCGCCCGGCAAAGCTCGTCCAGCACCGCTTCGGCAGCAGGCGGGGAGGCGCTGCCGAAAAGCACCAGCACCTTGTCCTCCCACACCACCGCCCGTTTTGGCAGGGCAGAGGCTTCCAAGGGGCGGTTGAGGGCTTCGGCCAGCCGGGACAGGAGCCGGCTTTTGTCCGCTGCCCCGTCGGCGGTTACCGGCTGTACCAGTGCCACACAGTAGGGGCGCTCCGCCGGGAACCCGTATCGGGCCAGCCCCGGCAGGTAGTCCGCTGTTTGCTGGGGACATTGAATGGCAGCCTGTAAAAGAGCGGTAAACTCGTCGGGGGCGGCGGAATCGGCGGAAAGCCGGTAGATTTTTTGCATGAGCCGTTCCAAATGCACATCCCAGGGAACGGCAAACAGAGGGAGGCGTTGGGTAGCGCAGAACCCGGTGACCGCCGGGGGAATGGTAGGTAAATAAAAGCCCACGTTTACGGCAATGGCGGCGGCCCCGGCCTGCTGGCAGCGGCGCACCACCTCCAACAGCTCGGCGGGGGCGGCCAGGGCTACCCCGGTGATAAATACAATCTCGTCCCCCTCTAAAAAATTGGCCAGCTCGGGCTTTTCCACAATGTGGGCCCGCCAAACCGGGTGGGCCAGCCCCCCCTCCCCCGCCAACAGGGTTACGCCCTCGCTTTGCACGGACTGATACCAGTCCTGTACGGTAAAAGCCATCGAAAACACCTCTTTTGCAGAACAATTCTTGGAAAGGCTTCCCTTTCCGGTTAAAAACGAAAGCAGGGCCGCTGTGAAAGCGACCCTGCTTTTATGGGTTCATTTTACATAAGT
>CAKTER010000082.1 GCA_934552695.1 uncultured Eubacteriales bacterium | reverse complement strand
AAAGCTAAACGAGATTTTACGCAGCGCCCTGCCCCTGCTGCTGCCCCGGTTCGATGTGGTACACCTGTGCGGCAAGGGCAACCGGGACGAAAACCTGGCGGGGATGGCCGGGTACTTCCAGCTGGAATACGCCGACCGGGAGCTGCCCGATTTGTTTGCGGCTACCGATTTGATGCTGAGCCGGGCCGGGGCCAACGCCATTGCCGAGCTGCTGGCCCTGCACAAGCCCAGCCTTTTGGTGCCCCTGCCCCTTTCGGCCAGCCGGGGGGACCAGATTGAAAACGCCGCCTCCTTTGCAAAGCAGGGCTACGCCACGGTGATGCAGCAGGAGGAGCTGACCCCCGAGGCCTTGGCGGCGGGGCTGGCGACACTGTGGGAGAACCGGCAGCAATACATCGAGGCTATGGAGCACAGCCCGGCCCACAACGGGACGGAGGCTGTAATGGCGCAAATCCGCAAGGTGGCAGCTACGGTAAAATAAAAAAATTGGCTTGTGCGAGTGTACAAAAGTTTGAAAAATATCTTGAGAGCGGCCGGGACTTGTGATATAATATCTTGTTAATTTTTATGGAAAGCTTAACGGGAAAGGTGTGGGAAACATGAGCGATACCAAATTTATATTTGTGACCGGCGGCGTTGTATCCGGTTTGGGAAAAGGGATTACGGCGGCCTCTTTGGGGCGGCTGCTGAAGGCCCGGGGGTACAAGGTCACCATTCAAAAGTTCGATCCGTACATTAACGTGGATCCCGGCACCATGAGTCCCTATCAGCATGGCGAGGTGTTCGTCACCGACGACGGGGCCGAGACCGATTTGGATTTGGGCCACTACGAGCGCTTTATCGACGAAAACCTGACCGTCCACAGCAACACCACCACCGGGAAAGTTTATTGGTCGGTGATTTCCAAAGAGCGCCGGGGGGACTATTTGGGGGCCACGGTGCAGGTGATCCCCCATATTACCAACGAGATTAAGGACACGGTGTACCGGGCGGCGGAGGAAAGCGGCAGCGACGTGGTCATCACCGAGATCGGCGGCACCGTGGGCGATATTGAAAGCCGGCCCTTTTTGGAGGCCATTCGGCAGGTGTCCCGGGATAAGGGCAAGCAAAACTGCCTGTATATCCATGTAACGCTGGTGCCCTATTTGTCGAAGGGCGGGGAATTAAAAACCAAGCCCACGCAGCATTCCGTAAAGGAATTGCTTTCCATTGGGATTCAGCCCGATGTGATCGTGTGCCGCACCGAACAGCCCATGACCCAGGGGATGAAGGACAAGCTGGCCCTGTTTTGCAACGTGAACAGCCAGGCCATTATTGAAAACCTGGACGCCGACAGCCTGTATGAGATCCCGCTGATGCTGGAAAAAGAGGGCCTGGCCCATATGGTGTGCCGTTTGTTGGGGCTGGAGGACAAAACCCCCGACCTTGCCGATTGGCAGGAAATGCTGGATAAGGAGCGGAACCGCACCGGGCTTGTGACCATTGGGCTGGTGGGCAAGTATGTGGAGCTCCACGACGCCTATTTGTCGGTGGCCGAATCCCTGCACCATGCGGGCATTGCCAATGGGGTCTCCGTGGCCATCCGCTGGATCAATGCCGAGGACGTGACCGACGAAAACGCCGGGAAAATGCTGGCGGGGTGCCAGGGGGTGCTGGTGCCCGGGGGCTTTGGCGACCGGGGGCTGGAGGGCAAAATTGCCGCCATCCGCTACGCCCGGGAACAAAAGGTGCCGTTTTTGGGCATTTGCCTGGGGATGCAGTGCGCCGTGATTGAGTTTTGCCGGAACGTTTTGGGCTATGCCGACGCCTTTACTGCCGAGGTACGCCCGGAAACCGCCCATCCCGTCATCGACATTATGCCCGACCAGAAAAACGTGCAGGAAAAGGGCGGCACCATGCGGCTGGGGGCCTATCCCTGTGTACTAAAAGAGGGCTCCAAGGCCCGGGCGGCCTATGGCGAGGCCGAAATTTCCGAGCGGCACCGGCACCGGTACGAGTTTAACAACGACTTCCGGGCCCAGGTGGAGGCCGCCGGGATGCAGATTACCGGCCAGTCCCCCGACGGACGGCTGGTGGAGATTGTGGAGGTGGCCGGCCACCCCTGGTTTGTGGGGGCCCAGTTCCATCCCGAGTTTAAGTCCCGGCCCAACCGGCCCCACCCCTTGTTCCGGGATTTTGTAAAGGCGGCGCTCAAAGAGGATTGAGGCGTTGAATAAAACCCATAGGTACCGGTCAAAAGGCGGCTTGCTAACGCCCTTTGGCCGGTTCTTCTTTTCAGACGGAAAGAAATCTGGTATAATAGCGGTAAACTGTGGCTGCGGAACTGGCGGGAAACCAAAGGGACCGGTTGGGGCGCCACAGGGCCTTGGGGGAGCGGCAGCCCCGGCTGCCGGACGAAGAAAGGATGAAGACATGGAAAAGGTTTTGGTCTGCATTACGGCGCAAAGCAATTCCCGGCGGCTCATCGACGAGGGGGCCGGGCTGTGCGAGGCCAGCGGCGGCGAGCTGCACATTCTGCACGTCCAAAAGGGCCACAATATTTTTGAAAACGAAGACACGCCCCGGCTGCTTTCGGAGCTGTTTGAATACGGCAGCACCCGGGGTGGGATGATTCACGCCATTTGCAGCGAGGACGTGCCCGAAAGCATTGGCCGGTTTATTGCCGACACCCACATTACCCGGCTGGTGCTGGGGGCGCCGCCGGAGGGACTGCCGGAGCGGCTCCGGCGGGAGGGCAGCCAGCTGGCGCAGATTGTGGGACGCTTGCCCCGGCCGGTGGAAGTGACCGTGGTGGGCCGGGAGGACTAGGGAAACGAAAGGTTTTCCTTGCATTCCGACGGGTTCTATATTATAGTTTTTTTATGAGATTTTGACGAATAGGAGAGACGGCTATGACTCTTTACGAGAAGTGGATGAAAGATGCTTACACCCAGGACGGGCGCATTAACGAGCAAATTTGGCAGGACTATCTGCCCCGGGAACAGAAGATTTACGAAACCATTTTAAGCGAAAGCATTAGCGTGATCGAGGGCAAGCTGTCCGAGCTGTGCCAGCGGTTCGATATGACCCCCGAATACATGGTGGCCTTTATCGACGGCATCAACGAGGTGCTGCCCGAGCCCTACAACATGGAGGAAATTACCGAGGATTCGGATATTAAGCTGGTGATTGACTTTGCCACCTTGTATAAAAAGATGGTGGAGTACAAGGCCGAGCATTTGTATACCCTGCCCCAGTGGGATTTGATTTTTGACAAGGAGCGGCAAAAGGAGCTGTATACCGAACAGAAAAAGTCCCGTACCATTGTGAAGGGCGAAAAGGTGGGCCGGAACGACCCCTGCCCCTGCGGCAGCGGGAAAAAGTACAAAAAGTGCTGCGGGGCCTAAGACGATGAAGGTTTTTGGTGGGACCCAAACCCCTCTGACCCCGGCCGCCATGGAAGAAGCCGCCGCCGCTCTGCAACAGGGGGGGCTGGTGGCTTTTCCTACGGAAACGGTTTATGGGCTGGGGGCCGATGGGCTAAATGCCGCCGCCTGCCGGCGGATTTATTTGGCTAAGGGCCGGCCCTCGGATAACCCGCTGATTTTACACATTGCCGGGCTGGAGATGTTGCCCCCCATTGCGGCGGAAATCCCCCCGGCGGCCCAAAAGCTGATGGCGGCCTTTTGGCCGGGGCCCTTAACGCTGGTGTTCCCCAAAACCCCGGCGGTGCCCTTGTCTGTGACCGGCGGACTGGACACGGTGGCGGTGCGGTTCCCCTCCCATCCCGTAGCGCAGGCCCTCATCCGGGCGGCGGGGTGCCCGGTGGCGGCGCCCAGCGCCAACACCTCCGGACGGCCCAGCCCCACCCGGGCGGCCCATGTGGCGGAGGATTTGGGGGAGAAGATTGACTATTTGCTGGATGGCGGCCCCTGCTCCGTGGGGGTGGAATCCACCATTGTGGATGTGACCGGGCCGGTGCCTACCTTGCTGCGCCCCGGCGGCATTACGCTGGAAATGCTGCGGCAGGTGGTGGGCCGGGTGGACATTGACCCGGCGATTTTGGACAAGCCCGACCCCACCCTGCGGCCCAAGGCCCCGGGGATGAAGTACAAGCACTATGCGCCCTCCTGCCCGGTGGTTTTGGTGAAGGGCCGCCCGGAGGCGGTGGTGGCGGCCATCAACGCCCGCTGCAAGGATAAACGGGCCGGGGTGCTGTGTACCGATGAAACGGCGGGCCGGTACCGGGCGGCCCTGGTGCGCTCGCTGGGAAAGCGGGACGACTTGGAAGAGGTGGCCCGGGAGCTGTTTGACGGGCTGCGGAGCCTGGACGAGGCCGGGGCCGAGATTATTTTTTGCGAGGTGTTCCCGCAGACCGGCACGGGGCTGGCGGTAATGAACCGGCTGCAAAAGGCGGCGGGCTATACTTGGCTGGACGCCGAAGCGGAGCCGGGCGGCGAAGCATAAATCTGGCATACGAAAGAAGGCGGGACAGTGCGAATCGTTTTTGTGTGTACGGGCAATACCTGCCGGTCGCCCATGGCGGAGTGCATAGCCCGGGCGTTTTTGGCCGAAAACAATAAGGACTGGGTGGAAGTGGAAAGCCGGGGGCTGGCGGCAGAGGTTGGAGCCCCGGCCAGCGAGTATGCACAGCTTGCCATGGAGCGGATGGGCTTGGATTTGTCCCATCACCGGGCCCGGCAGCTGACCCGGGAGGATGTGGAAAGCGCCGACCTGATTGTGACGATGACCGAGGCGCATAAGGCGGCCCTGTGGCCCCTGCGGCAAAAGGGCTTGGTTACCCTGAAGGAGCTGGCCGGGGAACGGGGGGATATTTCCGACCCCTACGGCGGCAGCTTGGAACAGTATATTTTGTGTTCGGAAGAAATGTATCGGTGTTTGGAGGGGCTGCCGTTTATGGTGGCCGTAGACTAAGGCCGCCCCTGCGGCGGGAAAGAGAGGTTTGCAATGATCGCTTTGGGTTGCGACCACGGCGGGTATCCGCTGATGCAGGAAGTGATTGCCTATTTGGATAAGGAAGGCATTGCCTACAAAAACTTTGGGACGTTTTCCGAAGAATCGGTGGATTATCCGGAATATGGCCGGAAGGTGGCCAAAGCCGTCACCGGCGGAGAATGCGACAAGGGGATTTTGATTTGCGGGACCGGCATTGGCATTTCCATTGCTGCCAACAAGGTGAAGGGCGCCCGGGCGGCCCTGTGTGGGGACGTATTTTCGGCGAAGGCCTGCCGCCAGCACAACGATGCCAATATCCTCAGCATGGGGGCCCGGGTGATTGGCCCCGGCCTGGCGCTGGAGATTGTAAAAGCGTTTTTAGAAACCCCGTTTTCCGGCGAGGAGCGCCACGCCCGGCGCATTGCCCAAATCGAGCCCTAAGGAGGTACCCTGATGAGTAAGCTGTATATTTCGGAACATCCCCTGGTGCAGGACAAGGTGGCCCGGCTGCGGGACAAAAACACCGGCGCTAAGGAGTTTAAGGAACTGGTAGAGGAAGTGACCATGCTGCTGGCCTATGAGGCTACCCGGAGCCTGCCCCTGCGGGAGGTGGAGGTGGAGACCCCTATGGGGAAAACCATGGCCCGGGAGCTAAAGGACAAGCTATGCATCGTCCCGGTGCTGCGGGCGGGCATTGGCATGACCGACGGCCTGTGGTCGTTAATGCCCACGGCCAAGGTGGGGCACATCGGCATTTACCGGGATCCCGAATCCCTGCTGCCGGTGGAATATTTTTGCAAGCTGCCCGGGGATTTGGCCGAGCGGCTGGTGTTTGTGGCCGACTCCATGCTGGCCACCGGCGGGACCGCCGAGGCGGCCATCGGCTTTTTAAAGGACCGGGGGGCGCAGCGGATTATCCTGATTAGCATGATTGCCGCACCCGAGGCGGTACGCCGCATTCAGGAGGCCCACCCCGACGTGGATATTTATGCGGCGGCGTTTGACCCGGTGCTGGACGAAAGCGGCTACATCGTTCCCGGCCTGGGGGATGTGGGCGACCGGATTTTTGGCACAAAATAAGCCCGGGAGGACGAGGTAGTTTTGGCACATAACTGGACCCTTTATCTGGCGGCCTTTTTGGGCGCCTTTGGCATTACCCTGCTGACCACTCCCTTTGCCAAATGGCTGGCCTTTAAGGTCCACGCCATCGACCAGCCCAAGGCCCGGGGGATGCACCACAAGCCCATGCCCCGGCTGGGGGGCGTGGCCATTGTGCTGGGGTTTATGGTCACCATGCTGGTGCTCTTTCCCTACGTTCACGAAATGGATACCCGGGCGTTTGCCGGGTTTTTGGTGGGCTGCGGCATTATTGTGGTGCTGGGGGTATTCGACGATATTTATAACCTGAACGCCAAGCTGAAGCTGGCGTTTCAAATCCTGGCGGCGCTGGTGGTTATTTTGACCGGCACCCGCATCAACGTGGTGTTTTGGCCCTTTTCCACGGCGCTGAACCTGTTCAGCATCCCTTTTACGCTGGTGTGGATTGTGGGGGTGACCAATGCGGTAAACCTCATCGACGGCCTGGACGGGCTGGCGGCGGGGATATCGTCCATTGCGGCGTTTTCGCTGATGATTTTGTGCGTTATCACCGGGTCGGAACTGGCGGTGGTCTTAACGGCGGCGCTGGCGGGCTCGTGCATTGGGTTTTTGCCCCGGAACTTTAATCCGGCGGAGATTTTTATGGGGGACTCCGGCTCCACGTTTTTGGGGTTTGTGCTGGCGGTCAGCTCCATTATGGGCGTGTTTAAGGGCTATGCCATGTTGGCGGTGGGCGTTTCCATTTTGTGCCTGGCCCTGCCCATTGGTGATACCCTGTTTGCCATGACCCGCCGGGCAGCCAAGGGCCAGCCCATTATGTCCCCCGACCGGGGGCATTTGCACCACCGGCTTATTGACCGGGGGTTTACCCAAAAGCAGGCGGTGCTCCTGATGTACGGCATCAGCAGCGGCTGCGGGCTGCTGGCCATTTTTTTGGCGGTGCGCCGGGCCGAAACGCTGGCGGTTGTGCTTTTAACGG
>CAKTER010000081.1 GCA_934552695.1 uncultured Eubacteriales bacterium | reverse complement strand
ATGCCGGCCACGTCGCCCACGTTGTCGCCCACGTTATCGGCGATAACGGCGGGGTTCCGGGGGTCGTCCTCGGGGATACCGGCCTCGACCTTACCAACCAGGTCGGCGCCCACGTCGGCAGCCTTGGTGTAGATACCGCCGCCCACACGGCCGAACAGAGCGATGGAGGAAGCGCCTAGGCTGAAGCCGGACAAAGCCTCGGTGCTACCGGTGAAGATATACACCAGACCGGCGCCCAGCAGACCCAGACCAACCACGCACATACCCATAACGGCACCGCCGGAGAAGGCGATGGACAGGGCCTTGTTCATGCCCTTGGTCCGGGCGGCATTGGCAGTACGAACGTTGGCCTTGGTAGCCACGTTCATGCCGAAATAGCCGGCCAGAGTGGAGAAGATGGCCCCCAGCAGGAAGCTGAGAGCAGAGACCCAGCTGATGCCGATGCCGATGAGAACAAACAGAACGGCTGCGAAAATGACCAGGATCTTATATTCCGCAGTCAAAAAGGCTTGGGCACCTTCCCGGATGGAAGCGGCGATTTCAGCCATCCGGCTGGTACCCTCTTCTTCCTTCGCCACGCGGCGGGAAAGAATGAAGGCGAACAGCAGTGCTACGACGCCCAAAATGGGTGCGAGCCAAGACATAGTTTCCATGATAATAATCCCCCTGTTTCAAATAAAATGACTTTTGGTTTGGGTTAAGGCATGATGCCGTGCCGCAAAAGAAGACCCGACCAAAAACTCCCTCTCGCCAAAAGGAGGCTTTCCAATCGGATACACTCTACAACGACACATAATTTTAGCATATACCTGCCGGAAAATCAAGCATCTGCGGGATTTTTGTTCTGTACGGGAATGAAAAAAAGCGGCGGAATTCCGCAAAAAATTGTAGGCATTGAACAAAAAGGAAAGGAAAATGATTGGGAGGAACTGGAAAAAAGTGTGGCGTATGACAAACCCGGGCGGCCCGAGGTGTTTGCGGGAGGGAGACAGAGGGAGGCATGAGAGGGGGGAAGCGAGAGAAGGAGCGCAATAAAAAAGGAAAGGCCCGCCGGAGCCTTTCCGGAAAATCATTTACCGTGCGGATTTTTGGTCCGGAGTGGTCAGTACCCGTACCCAGCGGAAACGGTTGCATACAATGGCGTTGGGAAGGCACTTTAGCAGCTGGTCGGCCTTTAAAAAGCAAAAGGTCACAAGGGGCGGGAAGCGGAATACAAAGGCGCTGAGGTAGGCCGAGGGGATGGTGAACAGCCACATAAACAGGTTGTCCACAAGGGCGGTATAGGTGGTGTTACCACCGCCGGCAATAATCCCGCCTTCGACCGGGTATTCGTAGCAGGAGCCGACAATGGCCACGCTGAGCACCGTTAAAAAGCCGATGGCCAAGCTCTTGGTTTCGTCCGAAACAGCGTAGAGGCTCACAATGGCGTCCTTAAACAGGAACAGTAAAATGCCGAAGGTAAGGCCGATGAGCAGGAAAATGGCCTGCATGGTTTTGGCATAGGGGCGAATCATATGTATCCGGCCCTGGCCCACGGTTTTGCCCATGACCACCGAGGCCACATTGGCGCTGGACATCCCCACCACGGCAAAAATTTGGAAAATGACGGTGGCAATGCTGTTGGCAGCGATGACCGTGGCGCTGATATGCCCCAGCACGGCGGTTTGCGCCGCTTGTGCGACCCCCCACAGAGCGCCGCTAACCACGATAGGCAGCGAGACCTTGAGGTAGTCGGCCAGGTAGGTAAAGTCGAACCGAAGCAAATCCCGCAGGCGCATCCGTATCTTTTTATCGATACACAGAACGTAGGCCAGAATGATGATGAGCTCCACAATCCGGCTGACCAGCGTAGCAATAGCGGCGCCCTCCACCCCCAGCTCGGGAGCGCCGAAATGCCCAAAAATCAAGCAGTAGTTGAGGCAGGCGTTGATGCAGATGGTGCTGACGGACATGATGGTGCCAATCATGGCGGTTTCTACACTTTGGAGGGAGTACATCAGCGAGTTGGAGAACGTAAAGATGAAATACGTCCAGCTGATGATGTGCAGGTATCTTACGCCTTCCGCAATCACGGCCTGGTCGTTGGTAAACAGGGAGAGCAGAGGGACGGGAACGGCCCGGGCGGCTGCGAAAAAGAGAATGCCCAGGGCCAGCGCTACCTTGACCCCCAGCCCGATGATTTTTTTGATGGGGTCGATGCGCTGCTGCCCCCAATACTGGGAGGCCAGCACCACAATGCCCATGCCCACGCCGGAAGCAATCTGCTGGAGGGTGAACTGGATTTGGTTCACCAGCGTGGCCCCGGACAGGGCCAGCTCGGAATAGGTCCCCAGCATGATGTTATCCACCATGTTGACGGCCAGGGCGGCCAGCTGCTGCAATACCACAATACACAGCAGAGGGAAAAAGGTGCGATAAAAATACGGATCCCGGGTAAAAAGGCCCAACACCTTTCGTTCGGTGTCGGGGGGCAGGGGAACATAGTTTTTCGTTTTCATGATAGCTCCTTGGAAAGGGGATTATAGAATGAACAGCTCGATGACAAACACCACGGCGCAGCAGAGCACAGCCACGGGGAACAGCCCGGCCCCACACCAGGCCAGCACAATGCCGGCAAGGAGGGCGGCGGCCCCCGACCACAGGCTGCCGGTGGCCTGCACCATAGCGGGGAAGGTCATGACCGCCAGGGTCACATAGGGGACGTAGTACAAAAACGAGCGGATGAACCGATTTTTGATTTCTTTCCGGATGAGGGTAAGGGGGAGGACACGGATGAGAAAGGATACCAGCGCTACCACGGCGATGTAGGCCCAGGGATTGCGGTTCATGCTCCCACCTCCTTTTTTACAGCCTCTTCGGTTTCCTCCAGCGTTTCTTCCACCTGCTCTTCACTAACCGGAAAGAGGGCGGCGGCCAACCCCGACAGGACGACGGTTAAAATAATGATGCGGGTGCCCTCCGACAGGCCGGACACCACCGGCAGCCGGGAGAACAGGAAGCTGGCAGCCATGGACAGGGCCACCAGCCCGGCAATGACCTTGCTTTTGCGGGCGGGGGGGACGATGATGGCCAAAAACATCCCGTAAAGCCCCACGCTGAGGGCCCGTACCAAATTGGCGGGGAGGGCGTTGCCCAGCAGTACCCCGAAATAGGTGCCGAAGGTCCAGCCCGGCAGGGCCGTGGCCATGAGCCCCAATGTGTAGGATACGTTTAAATACCCGGGAACCTGGGATTCCAAAGCAAAAATCTCATCGGTAATGTAAAAGCCCACATACAGCCGTTGCCAAAAGGGCCCCTTGGGATTCATTTTTTGGCTAAGGGCGCAGGACATTAAAATGTAACGGGCGTTGGCTACCAAAATCATTATGGCCAGCTCCACATAGCTGGCGCCGGCGGCGATGGTCGTAAAAGCGGCATATTCCCCGGCCGAGGCGTTGACCAAGGCGCTAGTCACGGCAGCCTGGGTGGCGCTGAGCCCGGCATTGCGGGCGGCAATCCCCAGAGTGAACGATACCGCCAAATATCCCCAGCATACCGGCAGCCCGTCCCGGAATCCTTTTTTAAACCAAACGCTATTTTCGTTGCCCATGGCAAAAACTCCTTTAAATTTCAAAGCGTTAAACGATGTCCGCAGGCTATTGTATAATTTTTGTTGCAAACAGTCTAACGAATCTTTATAATTAAAGCATTAGAAAAGCTTATGGAAGGAGCAGAGAACCATGACCCGCTACGAAGTGTTTATGCAGGTGGTGGATAGCGGCAGCTTTACGGCGGCGGCCCAAACCCTGAACTATACCCAGTCGGCGGTAAGCCAGATGGTACATACGCTAGAGGAGGAGCTGGGAACGACGTTGCTGCTGCGTTCCCGGGCCGGGGTGTCCCTCACGGCGGACGGGGTGGAGTATTTGCCCTACATCCGGGCCATTTGCAATGCCCACCGGGAGCTAAATAATAAATATGGAGAAATGCAGGGGCTTTTGGGTGGGGTCATCCGCATCGGCACCTTTGCCAGCGTGAGCCGCAACTGGTTGCCCCGGCTGATGGGCGCCTTTAAGGAGACCCATCCCGGCATCCAGTTCCAGCTGTTTCAGGGGGAGTATACCCACATTGGGAAATGGGTGCGGGAGGGGACAGTGGATTTTGGGTTTACAAACCCCGATGCCGCCGGGAGCCTGACCTGCCTGCCCCTGGCCCGGGACGAGATGCTGGCGGTGTTGCCCCCGGGGCATCCTCTGGCCCGGCTGGAGCGTATCCCGCTGGCAGAGCTGGCCCGGGAGCCTTACATTTTGCTCCATGAGGGAGAGCTGAGCGTGCCCCTGAACGCCTTTCGGGAAAGCGGGCACTCCCCCGACGTTCAGTACACGGTGGATGACGACGATACCATTATGAGGATGGTGGAGCAGGGGCTGGGGGTCTCGGTTTTGTACAGCCTGGTGCTGCAAAACCGGCCGGAGCGGCTGGAAATGCGCCCGCTGACCCCCCGGGTGGAGCGCACCATTGCGCTGGTTTATAAAAACAAGGCGGCCCTTTCTCTGGCGGCCCGGCAGTTTATTGATTGCATTGCCGAACAGTTTGCATAAAATTGTACCCATACAATTTGCCCCGGGGCTGGCCGGCTCCGGGGTTTTGTGATATTCTCACTACCAATCCAACAAAAACCCATTCAACCGATAGGAAAAAGGAATTTGAGCAAGGAGGAGACGGATATGGGGGAATCGACGAAAAAGCTTTGTTTAAACGGACTGCTGATTGCGCTGGTGTGTGTGGCAACGATGGTGCTGCAAATCCCCATTGGGGGTACCGGCGGGTACATTCACCCCGGTGACAGCATGATTTTTGTGGCCGCTGTGTTCTTTGGCAAAAAGGAGGGCGCCATTGCCGGTGGTATCGGCAGCGCCTTGGCGGATATTTTGTCGGGCTATGCCCACTGGGCCCTGTTTACCCTGCTGATTAAAGCGTTGGAGGGGTATTTGGCCGGGCGGCTGGCCGATTATGGCCGCACTCATAAGTTTTTTACGGTGCGGAATATGGTAGGCCCTCTGGTGGCGGCCCTGTGGATGGTCGTGGGCTATTTCTTCGGCGGGGCAGTGCTGAATACCAGCTTTGCCGTGTCGCTGGGCAGTGTTCCGGCCAACCTGGTACAGGCAGCCGGTGGGTTTATTATCTATCTGGCGCTGGGCGTGTGCTTGCATCAGGCCAAGGTGTACCGGTTGACCGAATCCCATTAAGATGGACAAAAAGTGTGCAAAACGAAGGGCCCGCTCAAAGCGGGCCTTTTTGTATCCCAAAACGCCTTTAAAGCGGCTTAGGCAAGCATGTATTTGATATTGTGATCGTCCAAAAACGCCAGCCATTCGGCGCTAATGCCCTTGTCGGTAATGACCATATCAAAGTTGGCAATGTCGGCAAATAGACAGGAACGGATTTTCCCGAACTTGGTGGAGTCCACCACCAGGATTTTCGACATGGAGGATTTGAGGGCCGCCTCCTTCATGGGTAACTCGTATTGCTCAATACAGGTAACGCTTCCTTTTTTGTTAATCCCGGCCGCAGAGCAGAAGTATTTGTCGATGCAAATGCGGGAGACCATGGAAACGGCCTCGGGGCTTTCAAACATCTGGGTGTTTTTGTGGTAGAAGCCCCCGGCAAAGATGAGGTTGGAAAAATCCCGGGCCTGGCAGGCCAGCAGAGTGTTGAGATTATAACACAAAATTGTGAGGGGAATATCTTTCGGCAAGTGCTCGATGAGGGCCTCGCTGGTGGTGCCGGTGTCCAGCGCCACGGTGTCGTTGGGCTCCAGCAGGGAGCAGGCCAGAGCGCCGATGCGCCGCTTGGCGTCCATCATGGAAAGCCGCTCGTCGGTAAGGGAGTAGTCCTTGGCAATGGTGGAGCCGTCCTGATTCTTGTTTAAAATGGCCACGCCGCTGACCAGCGTGATGTATCCCTTTTCCTGCATTTCGGCTAAATCCCGGCGGATGGTCATTTCGGAGACCGCCGTTTTGGAAGCCAAATCGCTGACGGCCATCCCGGCCCGGGTGCTAAGCAGGGAAAGGATTACGTTCCAACGTTCTTGTTTTTTGTTCATCGAAGCAAAACTCCTTTGGGCGGGAAGACTCTCCCGCAGACTGATATTAACATTATGAGATAAAAAGTGTGAAAATGCAATAAATAAAACGAAAAAAACTTAACGAAATGAACGGCGCAAACTCAAGGGGAATCACACCGAGATTGGTGAAATGTTATTAAAAAAACGAAAAAAAAGGAAAATGTGAAGGTTCCTATACAAAATAGCCATTTTGACGAAAGCGGTTTTGGCAAATAAGTTGAAAATCCATCAGGTGCGTTGAAGCTTTGGCCGGGGGGTGGTATAATTTAAGTAAAATTGGTGTAGAAAATGCCAATGTTTAAGAAAGGGGTTATTTAAAATGATCGAGAAGGAAAAGATTTACGGGCACGTTGACCACACGCTGTTAAAGCCGACCTCCACCTGGGAGCAGATTCAGGCCCTGTGCGACGAAGCCGTGGAGTACAAGACCGCTTCTGTTTGTGTCCCTCCCTGCTTTATCAAGCGCATCAAAGATAAGTACGGCGACAAGCTGACCATTTGCACTGTTATCGGCTTCCCTCTGGGATATAACACCACCGATGTGAAGGTGTACGAGACCAAAAAGGCCATTGAGGATGGGGCCGACGAAGTGGATATGGTTATCAACATCGGCGACGCCAAAATGCACAACTTCAAGGCCATCGAGGATGAAATCAAGGCCCTGCGGGAAGCCGCCGGCGACAAGATTTTGAAGGTTATCATCGAAACCTGCTACCTGACCGACGAGGAGAAGATTGAGCTGTGCAAGTGCGTGACCAACGCCAAGGCTGACTTCATTAAGACCTCTACCGGCTTCGGCACCGACGGCGCTACCGTTCACGATGTGAAGCTGTTTAAGGAGCACGTGGGCCCCAATGTGAAAATCAAGGCGGCCGGCGGCATGAGCACCCTGGAAGACATTTATGCCTTTATGGA
>CAKTER010000080.1 GCA_934552695.1 uncultured Eubacteriales bacterium | reverse complement strand
CCATCCGGCGGAAGCTTTCCCGGCGGCTCACCACTTCATTTTCCAGCAGCCGCAGCACATAGGCGTTGGCCACCTCGGGGCCGCCGTCCAAAAAGATGGCGCCGATGACCGCCTCAAAGGCGTCGGCCAGCATGGAGTCCCGCTCCCGGCCGCCGGTATGCTCTTCGCCCCGGCCCAGCAGCAAAAACTCTCCAAAGTGAAGGCTACGGGCATGGGCAGCCAAGGTCGGCTCGCACACCACACTGGAGCGCAGCTTGCTCAGCTCGCCCTCGGGCATTTCGGGATACTTCCGATAAATGGTCTGGCTAATGGCCAGCTCCAGCACGGCGTCGCCCAAAAATTCCAGCCGTTCGTTGTGGGCCAACCGGCTGTCCCGCCGCTCGTTGGCATAGGAGGAATGGGTAAAGGCCAGCCGCAGCAGGTCTTTATCCCGGAACACATAGCCAATTTCCTGTTCGATCTTTTCGGAATTAAACACGTTCTGCCTCGTCAATCTACCACAGACCGGATGTAGGCAATGGCGTCGCCCACGGTTTTGATCTGCTCCGCTTCATCGTTGTCAAACTCAATATCGTATTCCTCTTCCAGTGCATTCACAATCTGGAACAGGTCCAGGGAATCGGCTCCCAGCTCTTCAAAAGTCGTTTCCGGGGTCAGCTCCTCCGGCTCCAGTCCCAGCTGTTCGGCAATAATGCCGACAATGACGTTGGTATCCATGATAAAAACCTCCAAAAGCATTGATTTTTCATTCTACACCTATCATACACATTCGGCCCCGGTTTGCAAGTCCTTTTTAACCAAAATTTCCCGCCGCACCGGCCCCGCTGGCCCATCGCCGTCTGTCCGGCTTTTTTCAGGCTTCCGGCTCCTCCGTCTTGGCTGCCCGCTTGTCCTCTACCCGGATGTTTTCCCGAATTTTCCCTACCACGTCGTTGTCGATAAACGAAGCGCACACGTTCAGAGCATTTTCAATGCCCCGGGGCGACGAATTTCCGTGGGCCTTAACCACCAGCGCATTCAGCCCCAGCAACGGCGCCCCGCCCACCGCCTCGGAATCGAAACGTTTTTTAATGTTCTGAAAGGGCGTTTTCAGCATGGCCGCCGCCAGCTTGTACGGCCCCTTGGTGATTTCGCTCTTAATCAGCTTGAGCAGGGCGCCGGATAGCCCCTCGCACACCTTTAAAATCACGTTCCCTACAAACCCATCGCACACCAATACGTCTACGGGGCCATAGGGCACCTCGCGAACCTCCACGTTGCCCACAAACCCGGGCACACCCTGCAACAGGCCATACGCCTCCTTCGTTAAAGCGTTGCCCTTTTCCTCCTCCACGCCGATGTTGGCCAGCCCCACGGTAGGGGCTGCAATCCCCAGCACATACTTGGCGTACACCCGGCCCATGTGGGCAAACTGCTCCAAATACACCGGCTTGCAATCCACATTGGCGCCGGAATCCAGCAAAAACACCGAGCCGTTGATGGTGGTCAGGCTCAGGCCCAGGGCCGGGCGCTGCACCCCCTTAATCCGCCCCACAATCACCGTGGCTCCGGTGAGAAGCGCCCCGGTAGACCCGGCGGACACAAAGGCCATAGCCTCTCCCTTTTTCACCAGGTTCAGGCCCACGATCAGCGAAGAATCCCGCTTCCGGCGCACGGCCACCGTAGGGACCTCGTCGGTGCCAATCACCTCGGGCGCATGGACAATCCGAATGCGCTCCGTATCGTAGGGGGCTTTATCCAGCTCCGCCTGCACAGCGTCCTCCCGGCCCACCAAAATTACCGATAACCGGGGGTTGTGGGCCACGGCATTTACCGCCCCCTGCACAATGGCTGCCGGCGCATTGTCACCGCCCATGGCATCCAAGGCTACCACCAGCTTATTTTCTTCCATATCCCAGGCCTCCTTTCGCCTCTGGTTTTGCATAGGATATAAAAAGGGCGGCCAAAGCCGCCCCTTTCTTTGTCCGGTAAATCAAGCCTCTACCTTGACAATGGTTTTCTTGTTATAAGAGCCGCAGGCTTTGCAAACCCGGTGAGGCATCATCAAAGCCCCGCACTTGCTGCATTTTACCAGAGTCGGAGTGCTAATCTTCCAGCTCTGGGCCTTCCGCTTATCTCTCTTGGATTTCGAAACTCTTCCCTTAGGTACCGCCATTTCTTACACCTCCTCGTCCAATTTAAAAAGAGCGCGCAGCCCATCGAATCTGGGGTCGGTTTGGGACTCTCTGCAATCGCAATGGCCCGTATTCAAATCTTTCCCGCAGGTTGGGCACAGGCCCAAGCAATCCTCCCGGCAAACCACCTTCATGGGCAGGCTTTCCAGCAAGGCTGCGGCAACAGGCTCCGTCAATTCCAAACAGTTGCCCACGACCGACTCCGGGGAGACACGCTCCCGGATGGAGCAGGCAATGGGTAGGGTGACCGGGCTTAAGCACCGGTCGCAGGGGGCGGTTGCCACCGTCTGCATTTGGGCCTTAAGCTCCCAGCCATCGGCGTCCTTTTCCACAACGCCTTCCACTCTTACGGGCTCTGTAAAGGTAAAGGGGTTTACCGGGTCAATCCATTCCCCGGCAGGGGCCTCCAGCGAAAACGGCACGCTGCCGCTGCTTTTTCCAGCCAGCGAAGTCAAGTCCACTCGCATTGTCATCCCTCCACAGTCGTACCCGACAATTATACAAGGCTATGAATTATTTGTCAAGCAGCTCTTTGGTATCCCGGGCAATCACCAGCTCCTCGTTGGTGGGGATTACGAACACCTGCACCCGGCTCTGCCGGTCGCTGATTTCCAGGGCCTTGCCCCGCTGGCTGTTGTTGTAGCTGTCCAGATGGATGCCCAGATAGCCCAGGTAGTCGCAAATGACCTGACGGATGGTCGCAGAGTTTTCGCCCAGGCCGGCGGTAAACACGATGGCATCCACGCCCCGCATGGCGGCCACATATTCGCCGATGTACTTGGCTACCCGGTAAGCGAAGGTGTCCAGAGCGGCGCCGGCCCGGTCGTTGCCTTCCATTTCGGCCATTTCAATGTCGCGGAAATCGCTGGAAACGCCGGAGATACCCAAAACGCCGGATTCCTTGTTCAGGATGTGATCCATCTCGTCTACGCTCAGGCCCTCTTTCTTCATCAGGAACAGGGGCACAGCAGGGTCAATATCGCCGCTGCGGGTACCCATGGCCAAACCGGCCAGCGGGGTGAAGCCCATAGAGGTGTCGATGGACAGGCCGTTGCGGACGGCGCAAATGCTACCGCCGTTGCCCAAATGGCAGGTGATAATCTTGCACTCGCTGATGGGCTTGCCCATCATGTCGGCAGCTACCTGCGACACATACTTGTGGCTGGTGCCGTGGAAGCCATACTTGCGGATTTTGTACTTTTCATAGTACTTGTAGGGGATGGCATACAGATAGGCCCGCTCGGGCATGGTCTGATGGAACGCCGTATCGAACACGGCAACCTGAGGCACGTTGGGCATTAAGGTTTCGCAAGCGTTAATACCAATCAGGTTGGCGGGGTTGTGCAAGGGAGCCAAGTCTACGCAATCCTCAATGGCTTTCTTAACTTCGGGGGTAATGATTACGGACTTGGAGAAATATTCCCCCCCGTGTACAACCCGGTGACCCACAGCGCCAATCTCCAGAACGGATTGGATTACGCCATGCTCTTCGTCCAGCAGGGCGTCGATAACTGCCTTTACGGCGTCGGTATGGTCTTTCAGAGGGGCTTCGGAAACAAACTCATCCTTGCCTACGGGCTGATGCTTCAAACGGCCGTCAATACCGATTCGCTCGCACAGGCCCTTGGCCAGCAGCTCCTCGCTTTCGCCGTTAATCAGCTGATACTTCAGAGAAGAACTGCCGCAGTTTAATACCAGAATATTCATTGTTTTCTCTCCTTTGTTTTTGATCCGAGGGGTCATACCTACCTTCGCTTAGTCAGCCAGCTGCGCCTGTACGGCGGTCATCGCTACCACGCCCACAATATCCTCGGCGGAGCAGCCCCGGGACAGGTCGTTGACGGGCTTGGCAATGCCCTGCAGGACGGGGCCGTAGGCTTCCGCACCGGCAAAGCGCTGCACCAGCTTGTAGCCAATGTTCCCGGCGTCGATATCGGGGAAAATCAGCACGTTGGCCTGACCGGCTACCGTGCTGCCGGGAGCCTTCTGAGAGCCGACCTTGGGAACGATAGCGGCATCCAGCTGCAGCTCGCCATCCAGCTTCAGCTCCGGAGCCTTCTCCTTGGCCAGCCGGGTGGCTTCCACTACCTTATCCACATCGGCATGCTTGGCGCTGCCCTTGGTGGAGTGGGACAGCATGGCTACCCGAGGCTCGCCGCCCACAAACGCCTTAAAGGAAGCGGCGGAGCTAACGGCAATGGCAGCCAGCTCGTTGGGGTTGGGGTTCTGGTTCAACGCACAGTCGGCAAACAGCAGAACGCCCTTATCGCCATAGGTTTCATCCTTGCAAACCATAATAAAGAAGGAGCTGACCAGTTCGGTACCGGGTGCCGTCTTTAAAATTTGCAGAGCGGGACGCAGCACGTCGGCGGTGGCGTGGATAGCACCGGAAACCATACCGTCGGCAATGTCCATCTTCACCAGCATAACGCCCAGGGTCAGCGGATCCTCCAACGCCTTGCGGGCCTGCTCGGGGGTAATCCCCTTGCTCTTCCGCAGCTCGCAATACAGGTTTACAATCTCATCCATCCGCTCGTAGTTGGCGGGGTTGATGATGGTGGCCCCGGTCAGGTCGGCGCCGCCGGCAGCCTTTTTGATTTCTTCGGGATCGCCCAGCAAAACAATCTTGGCCAGGCCCTCCTGAATGACCTGTGCCGCCGCCGTCAGGTTCCGCACCTCATAGGACTCGGGCAGAACAATGGTCTTCATGTTTTCTTTGGCTTTCGCCTTCATAATGTTCAAAAAATCCATGTAAATAGCCTCCCCATTTTCATTCGATTCTCAAATTCATGGAATCTTTCCCATCACTTCATTATAAACAATCTTCCCCCTCCTTACAAGGCCCTTTCTTGAAATTTTGGTGAAATAATCGTATACTTTTAAAAAAAGGGGGGATTTTTGTGGCCATCGCCGGAGTCATTGCCGAATACAATCCATTCCACCGGGGCCATGCCTGGCAGCTTCGCACCATCCGCAACCAGCTGAACGCCGCCGCCGTGGTGGTGGTGATGAGCGGGTCGTTTACCCAACGGGGCGGCCCTGCCGTTACCGACAAATGGAGCCGGGCCAAGGCCGCTTTGGAAAACGGAGCCGACCTGGTTTTGGAGCTGCCCGTCCCCTATGCCGTTGCCAGCGCCCAATACTTCGCCGCCGCCGGGGTGGCCCTGCTTTCCGCCTGCGGCATAGTCACTCACCTGTGCTTTGGTACCGAAAGCCCCTCCCTGGCCCCCTTGCAGCAGGCCCTGGCCGCTACGGAGGCCCCGGACTTTCCCCTCCGGCTGCGCCGCCATTTACGCACGGGGCTTTCCTACGCCGCCGCCACAGCCCAAGCTTGGGAAGAACAGGGGCTTGCCACCGGAGAGGACGGGGCTCGGCTGACTGCCCCCAACAATCTGTTGGGGCTGGAATATCTGCGGGCCCTGCGGGCCCAAAACAGCGCTTTGATCCCGGTAGCCATTCCCCGGCCGGATAACGACGCCGACCCCACCGCTCTCACCGGCCTGCCCTCGGCCACCGCTATCCGTCACGCCATTGCGGCCGCCCCCTCGCCTCTGCCCTTGTCCCCGGAGGTGGCCGCCGCCCTTCCCGATAAAACGCTGGCCGAAGCCTTTGCCCAAGGCCGGGGGCCTGTGTTCGCCCCGGATTTTTCCGCCCCGCTTTTCTACCGGCTGCGAACGCTTTCCCCCGCTCAACTGAAAAAAGCCGGGGGCTTTCCCGAGGGGTTGGAAAACCGGGTGTTGGCCACTTTGCCCGCCTGCTCCGACTGGGAAGAGCTGTGCGCCGCCCTAACCTCCCGCCGCTATCCCCGGGCCACCATACGCCGGTGCCTGTGCCGGGTACTTTTGGACTGCGGCGCCCCCCTCGGCGCCCCCGCTTATTTGCGGGTGCTGGGCTTCCGGAAGGATGCTGCCTCCCTGCTGGGGGATCTGGCCCGGGAGGCCGCTTTGCCGGTGCTCACCAATCCCGGCCGCCAGTGGCCCGGCCTTTCCCCGGCGGCGCAAGCCCTGTTCGCCCGGGAGGTGCGGGCTACCGATATTTACGGCATGGCCTGTCAAAGCCCGGCGTTGCGAAAGCGGGGGTTGGATTTTACCCAGCCGCTGGTGCAGCTTTGACCCATCTTCCCTGCCCCCTGCCCTTTGGTATAAACAAAAGACCGCCTGCCCCCCGGGGCTTCTGGCGGTCTTTGTTGTTTTATTCCTACGCTCTCAACCAAAATCGTATTGGGGGCTTTACACCGTTTCCATGGCAAACAGCGCCGCCCCCAATGCGCCGCAGTATTGGGCCATGGGGCTCACCCGCAGCTTTTCCCCCAGCCGGGCCTCGATGGCCTGCACCACCCCGGCATTTTGGGCTACGCCGCCGGTCATCATGTAGGCCCCCAAGCCCCCGGCCCGCTTCACCAGATTGACCGTTTTCCCCGCCACCGACTGGTTCAGGCCGTGAACAATATCGTCCAGCGACTTGTTTTCGGCCACCAACGACACAATTTCCGATTCGGCAAATACCGTACACATACTGGAAATGGTAATATCCTCTTTCCATTTTAGCCCGGTATGGCTCAGCTCCTCCAGCGACATTTCCAGCGTTTTGGCCATCATATCCAAAAACCGGCCCGTCCCGGCAGCGCACTTGTCGTTCATCACAAAGTTCACCACATTCCCGGCGTCATCCACCCGGATTACCTTGCTGTCCTGCCCGCCAATATCGATGATGGTGCGGATAGAGGGGTCGAGGAAAAAAGCCCCCCGGGCATGGCAGCTGATTTCGGTCACGCTTTTATCCCCCAAATGCAGGGCGCTGCGGCCATAGCCGGTAGTCACGGCAGCCGCCAAATCGGCTTCGGTCAGCCCGGCCTGCTCCAGAGCGGAGTCCAGCGCCCGCTTGGCCCCGGCCGCCGCTCCCGCCCCGGTGGGATAAATGGTTTTGGCTACGATTTCCTTATTCTCGTTTAAGA
>CAKTER010000079.1 GCA_934552695.1 uncultured Eubacteriales bacterium | reverse complement strand
GAGAAGAAGGGGCGGGCCCCCGCCAGCAGCTGGGGAATACGTCGCTCTACCAGCTCCTCCCACTCCATGCCGGCGCCGATATCCTCCGCCATCTGAAGGATGGACATGCCCATGCCCAGCGCACCGCTCACCGAGTCGAAGACCCGGACCTCTAAGTTCTTTCGCCCTGCACCCTGGAGCCTAACCATATTATAGGTCCCCGACAGGCCTCCCGACAGCATGACGGCGGCCACCTTTTCATAGCCCTGGCGGGCGATCTCGTCAAAGGCGGCCTCTACCGCCCCGCCGTTGGGCAGGGAGGTATGGGGCAATTCCCCTTGCTCCAGCCGCCGGTAAATGTCCGAAGGGGTCTCCCGCTGGCTAAAGGCCACCACCAGCTCCAGTTCCCCGGCGGCGTCAAACACCGGCAGAGCCATCACCAGCAGGGTCAGCCCCGTCTTTTTTTGCCGCACCTGCCGCACCACCTGCTTTTTCTCCTCCAGGGCCGAAAGCACCGCCGAGGTATCCGCCAGCTCCTGCTCCACAATGTCCTGAATCCGCATGGACAAAAGCTCCTGCCGGGTCAGCCCCATATCCCGGGCCACGCTGTCGTTGGCGTAGCAAATGCGCCCCCGGCTGTCGGTGACAAACAGGTTGCCAAACCCGCTGTTTAATATTTGCAAAAGCTGTCCCCGGCTCAGGCCCGCAGCTTCCGCCTCCGGCCGGGCTTCCCACAATTCCCCCATGGCTTTCCTCCGTTTTTCTTGCTCCGTTTTTTCTTCCTTTGGCCCTCTCGCTTCGCCGCTCTTCTCTCGCCCCCTTGCGGATTCTCTCCCCTTGGTTCGTCTCCTTTTGGAAACATTGTAGCAAATTAGCAACACTTTTGTCTACTTTTTTCAACGTTTCTCTCCCTCCGCCCCCGGTTTTCCGTTCTTTTCCCGTTGGCACGGGTCTTGCTTTTTTATAGGGTAACCATACCCCACCAACGAAAGGAGACTACCTATGGATATGTACGAAAAACGAATCAAGCTGCGGGAATATTTGCTGAGCAACGAATGCGTCCCCCTGATGGGCGCCTACGACGTACTAAGCGCCAAGATTGTGGAGCAAACCGGCTTCCCGGTGGTCTATACCGGCAGCCTGGTCACCGGCGCCAGCCAGTTCGGCCTGCCCGACGTGGGGCTGGTGACCCTGAACGACCTGCTGGGCCTGGCCCGGGAAATTGCCAAGGAGACCGATATTCCCCTGGTCAGCGACGCCGACAGCGGCTGGTACCACGCCGCCAACATTTGGCGCACCGTCCACGAGTTTGAAAGCGCTGGGGTTTCGGGCATCCACATCGAGGACACGGTGTTCGGCAAGCACACCACCCACAAGGCGGTGCTGCTGGATCCGAACGTGATGTGCCAGCGGGTGCGGGCCTGCGTAGACGCCCGGAAGGACAAAAACTTTATGATTATTGCCCGTACCGACGCCATGTACCTGAACGAGGATATGGAGGACGCCGTCCGCCGGATCAACGCCTATCTGGACGCCGGGGCCGACGCCGGGTTTATCGTGTTTCGGGGCTCCATCAAAGAGCTAAAGGAATTCCGCAGCCGCATTCACGGCCCCCTCATCACCACCAGCGTGGACTTTCAGGATTCCCTGGCCGAAGAAACCGAGGCCGGCGCCAATATGTCGGTGTACTGGCCCCTGACCATTTACGCCGCCTTTAAGGCCGTCAAGTATGTGTGCGAAAAATTCTGGGAGACCAAGGACGCCACCCAGCTACAGGAATATTGCTTCGACGAGGGCGCCTTAAACAGCGTGCTGCCCTACAAACGGCTGTATGAGGGCGTGGAAAAATACAAGGTGCTTGACCAGTTTAAAAAGTAAGCCCGGCTCGCCCCTTGGGGCGGCCACTCCAAAAAGTCCATGAACAATCCCCCTTTTTTACGGAAACCGGGAACCAAATCCCCCCGGTTTCCGTCTTTAATTTTAAGAATAGTTTAAGGGTCGCCTGCTTTCCTTTTGCGGGTGGCTATGCTACAATATTCTTACGGGACTATCCCGCTCTCTGCGGCGGTGCCGTTCCCGGAACCACCGAAAAATAACAAAACCAGAAGCAAAAAGCAGGAGAAAACGTACCAAACCAAAGAACGGAAAACTTGGATAGGGGGAAAAGCGATTATGAAGAAAAAGCTTGCCATTGTTTTGGCGGCACTGATGGCTTCGGGGAGCCTGACCACGATCCAGGCCGCCTCCATTACCTTCAGCGATATTAACAACGTACCTTGGAAAGGCGCCGAAACCTACATTAACAAAGCGGCCGAAGCCGACCTGATGGTGGGCGAGATTAACAGCAAGGGCCAGCGGGTGTGCCGGCCCAAGGACCAGGTGACCTACTGCGAAACCATGCAGCTGGCGTATAACATTTTAAAGACCGGCGGCAAGCTGGGGGATACCACCGGCATCGCCGCCAAATGGAAGGCCGTGATGGACGGCTACAACATCCCCACCTGGGCCCAGGAGGCCGTGGGCTACGGGCTGGAGAAAAACATTTTAACGGTCAACGACGTATCCCAACAAAAACAATTACGCCAAGCGGGAGGATGTGGCCGTAATTTTCGGTAAGGCGCTGGTGACCCGCACCAGCTACACCACCGCACAAAGCCCCAGCCTGTCCTTTGGGGATAAGGCCAAGATTGCCAGCACCTCCACCCCTTATGTAGAGCTGCTGAACCGGCTTGGCATTATTGTGGGCGACAATAACAACAACTTTAACCCCCGCAACGATATCAACCGGTCCGAAATGGCGGTCGTTTCCGTTAAGACCAACGACCTCGTCTCCGGCAGCGGCAGCATCGCCCCAACCGTCGGCGACAGCGTCCGGGGCGTTATCAACACCATCAACACCGTGGGCAACCAAAGCCTGCTGACCCTGGAGACCACCGCCGGCAGCCGCAGCTTTTTGGGCACTTCCAACGTAAAATGCGCCATGGAAAGCACTGGCACCACTGTAAACTTCAGCGACCTGACCCAGGGCGATGTCATTACCGTGTATTACAGCGGCACCGATATCAAATCCATTGTGGTTCACAGCAAGGTGGCTACCACCACCGTCAGCGGCACCATTGACCAGGCCAACTCCACCCGCATTTACCTCAGCGGGAAAAACACCGTAAGCACCGGCTACGACCTGGCCGCCGGCTGCACCGTGACCCTGAACAACGCCGCTTCGTCCCTCAAAAACCTGATTGACGCCACCAACTACTACACCGTGGACGCCACCCTGACCCTAAACGGCAGCAAGCAGGTCACCAAGATTGTGGCCTCCACCACCGAGGGCACCGGCACCACCGGCACCCTGACCAGCCTGAGCACCAGCCGGATTAAGATTAAGCGGTCCTCCAACACCGAGACCACCTACACCCTGGCGGAATCCGTGGTGTATAAGCTGAACAACGAGGACAGCACCTACCGGAAGGTAAGCGCCGCCTTGGACGAAAAGGACAAGGTCACCGTGACCCTGTATTTTAACAACAACGACGAAGTTATCCGGGTCTATGCCTCTACCAACGAGGAGGCCCTCACCGGCACCATCAGCACCAGCATTACCGCCACCTCCTTCCGGATGCGGTCGGCCGGCGGCTCTACCAAAACCTACTATCTGGCCGATGGCTGCACCTTCCGGCTGGACGGGGCCAACACCACCCGGTCGAAGCTGAACGACGCCATTGACCGCAACGGCGAAATCTCCGCCACCCTGACTTTGGACAAAAACGGGGATGTGTCCCGCATTGCCGCCACCACCAACGGCGGCACCACCGGCACCGTAACCAAGCGGATTACCGCCACCTCGCTGACTCTGATTCCCACCGGGAAAACCAGCAGCAGCAGCAAAACCTATACCGTAGCTACCAATTGCAAATATACCCTGGACGGCAGCGCCTCGGACCGCAACGAAATCAACAGCTGCATCAGCGATAACGGTTCGGTTGAGGTCTCCTTGACCCTGGATGGCGACAACCGGGTAACCAAGGTAGCCGCCAAAGCCGATGTGACCACCGTAAAGGGTATCATCTCCTCCGAAATGAGCGAGAGCTACCTGCGGATTAAGCTTTCGGGGAAAACCTCTACCACCCGGTACTATCTGGATGATAACACCACCTACAAGCTGGACGGCTCCACCTCCACCTGGGCGAAGGTAAACCGGGCCATCCGCAGCAGCGATATTTCCGCCACCCTGACTTTGGACGGCAACACCGTAACCAAGCTGGTCGCCACCACCGATGACAGCGGCAACAGCGACAGCAGCGGCAACGGCTCGGTAACCTATTTGGACGACAGCGAGATTAAGGTTGACGGCGAACGCTTCTATCTGGCCGATGGCGTCACCGTGACCTTAAACGGCTCCTCCACCACCCTGGCCCGTTTGATAACCTACTACGAGAACGGGGACGAGATGGACGCCACCCTGACCACCGAGCGGAACGGCGATGTGACCCGGATAAAAGCCTACACCCGGAAGGCCACCGGCGAGCTGCGGGCCGTATATACCGACAGCATGGAGCTGAGCGTGGCGCAGGACGGAGCAAACCGGCTTTTCACCATCCGGGATACCAGCTCCAGCAGCTGCAAGTACTATGTAGACGGCGAGCAGTGCGGCGGCATCGAATTCTTCTACGACGAGGTCGATTCCTACCGGGGCACCATTAAGGTCACCCTGACCATGGATTCCAACGGCCTGGTCACCCGGGTTGACGCCACACTGCGGTAAGCTTCGGCCTATCCGCAGCCAAGGTTTTTACAAACCAAAAGGGAACGCTTCGGCGTTCCCTTTTTTGTTGCTACTTTTCCGGTGTTTCCCGGTTTTTAGAGGGTTCTTCCCACCGGGTTTTCGGCCTCAGCCCCTCCGGCGGCGGCAGCACCCCTACGCCCAGCCCCAGCAGCGCCCCGGCCCACACATCGACCCGGCTGTGCAGGCGGCAGGCCACCCGGCTTTTGGCAATCAGCCCGGTCAGCAGCAGCCCCGGCAGCCAGGCCCCGGGCAATACCCGGGCCGAAAGCGCCGTCATTACCCCGGCGCAGGCAGCGTGACGGCTGGGAAAGGCCCGGCCCTTCCCTTGGGGCAGCAGTGGCAGTTTCCCCATTTGCTCAAAGGGCCGGGGGGCGTTGATGGCCCGGCGCAGCAGCCCGGAAATCATATAGGTCTCCCCCAAGGGCAGCACATACCCCGGCAGCGCCCGTCCCCCCTTTTTTCGCCACAGCCGCAGCCCACACCCGGCATACAGGGCGCCCATGGCCCAAGGCGCCCACCGGGCCACCCCGGGGGCCAGCCTGTTCCACCGGGCCGTATTTTTTAGCGTTTGACACATTTTTCTGTGCATGGTTTTCCTCTTTTCCCACAGGCTGGGGGGCTTCTTCCGCCGCCGTTTTCCGGCTTTCCTCCGGCGGCAAAGCGGCCCCTCCCCCCGTTTTTTCAGCTTCCCCTCCATCCCTTTCCATCCTACCATAATCCGTTCCAAATTTTCAAGAAATCCCTCCTGCAAAATGCACAAAAAAGCCGCTTTCTCGAAATTTCCCCTGCAACCCACTTGTAAAAATGCCAAAAATGTACTAGTATAGTAGTGTGAAGAGATTCATCACGTTTTTACTATACTAAACTATTTTTGGGGAGGAAAAAACTATGCTGAAAGATGTTGTTATCGCAAGTGCTGCCAGAACTCCTATCGGTTCTTTTCAGGGCGCTTTCTCTACCGTTTCCTGCGTAGAGCTGGGCCGTACCGCCGTTACCGAGGCGATTAAAAGAGCCGGCATCACCCCCGACCAGGTCGATGAAGTAATCTTTGGCTGCGTTCTGCAGGCTGGTCTGTCTCAGGGCGTTGCCCGTCAGGTTGCCATCAACTCCGGCATCCCTGTTGAAAAGCCCGCTATGACCATCAACCAGATTTGCGGTTCCGGTCTGCGTAGCGTTGGCCTGGCTGCCCAGTCCGTACAGTGCGGCGACGCCGACATCGTTATCTGCGGCGGTACCGAAAACATGACCCAGGCTCCTTATGTTTCCATGGGCGCCCGGGGCGGCCTGCGGATGGGCCCCGCTACCCTGGTTGACTCCATGGTAAACGACGCTCTGACCGACGCTTTCAACCACTATCACATGGGTATCACTGCCGAGAACGTTGCCGAGCAGTGGGGCATCACCCGTGAGATGCAGGACGAGTTCGCCCTGAAGAGCCAGCAGAAGGCTTCTGCCGCTCAGAAGGCCGGCAAGTTCAAAGATGAAATCGTCCCCGTTGTTGTAAAGAGCAAGAAGGGCGACAAGATCATCGAAGACGACGAGTACATTAAGCACAACGCCACTCTGGAAGGCATGGCTAAGCTGAAGCCCGCTTTCAAGAAGGATGGCACCGTTACCGCTGCTAACGCCTCCGGTATCAACGATGGCGCCGCCGCTCTGGTCGTTATGAGCGCCGACAAGGCCAAAGAGCTGGGCATCACTCCTCTGGCTACCATCAAGTCCTATGCTACCTGCGGCGTAAAGCCCGAAATCATGGGTGTTGGCCCCGTTCCCACCTCCAGAAAGGCTCTGGCTATGGCTGGCTGGACCGTTGACGATCTGGACCTGATCGAAGCCAACGAAGCTTTCGCTGCTCAGTCCCTGGCCGTTGGCAAGGACCTGAACATCCCCGAAGAAAAGCTGAACGTAAACGGCGGCGCCATCGCTCTGGGCCACCCCGTAGGCGCTTCCGGCGCTCGTATCCTGGTCACCCTGCTGTACGAAATGAAGCGTCGTGGCAGCAAGAAGGGCCTGGCTACCCTGTGCATCGGCGGCGGCATGGGCATGGCTGTTTGCGTCGAGATGTAATCTCCGCACCGGTCATCCGTGCTGATTTAGCGTAACACCATACGGCGTACCTCCGGGTACGCCGTATTCTTATTCCGATTTTCCCCTTTGGAGTTGATTTTTTTTGGATATTGTACAGCTTTCCGCCCTGTCCGGCGCCCTGTCGGTCAGCCGCAACCTGCTACAGCTGCCTATTTTGGCTGCTTTCGGGGATACCCTCACCGCCCTAACCGGCGGCAATCCCCAGGCCTTTTGCAGCGCCTATGCCCGTTTTACCGCTCTCACTCTCACCGAGGGGCCGCTGGGCCCGGCCCTGGACCGGGC
>CAKTER010000078.1 GCA_934552695.1 uncultured Eubacteriales bacterium | reverse complement strand
CGGACAGCCTTTGCAAAAATCCCGTCATACCGACTCCGTCCCTTTCAGCAGCTCCAGCAGCCGGTTCAAGTCCTCGTTGGAGTAAAATTCCAGCTCAATCTTCCCCTTGGAGCGGCCGCTGCTCAGGCGCACCCGGGTACCAAACCGCTCCCGCAGCTCTTTTTCCAGCTCCTTATAGGTTTCCACCGCAAAAGCCTTGGCCGGTTTGGCCGGTTCCGGCGGCGTCAGCGGCTTTTCCGGCTGCTCCAAATAGTGTTTTACTTCCGCTTCGACGGCTCTCACGCTGAGCCCCTCCTCCAAAATACGCTCGGCCATTTCAAACTGAGCGTCTCCCGTAGGCAGAGGCAGCAGCGAACGTCCGTGTCCGGCAGACAGTTTCCCTTCGCTCAAGAAGTTCTGTACCCGTTCGTCCAACGTAAGCAGCCGCAGGGCATTGGCAACCGTAGCCCGGTTTTTCCCCACCTTGGCGGCGATTTCCTCCTGGGTCATGCTAAAGTCTTGGGCCAGCCGCTGGTAGCTTTGGGCTTCCTCCAGCGGGTTCAAATCCTCCCGTTGAAGGTTTTCCACCAGCGCCACCTGAAAAGCCTCGGAGCCCTCCCATTTTTTAACGATGGCCGGGATTTTCGTCAGCCCGGCAATCCGGGCCGCGCGCCACCGGCGTTCCCCCGCAATCAGCTCGTAGCTATCCCCCACCTGCCGGACCAAAACCGGCTGGATAACCCCCAGTTGCCCGATGGAGTCGGCCAGCTCCGTCAGTGCCTCTTCCTCAAACACCCGCCGGGGCTGATCGGCGTTCGGATACACGCTGTCCAAATCCAGCTGTACCACCGTTTCGCCCGGCTCCAGCTGGGTCATTTCCGCATCAAACAGGGCGCCCAAGCCTCGCCCCTTACTGCCCAAACCTTTTTTCACACTGCCGCTCATGCTCGGTGTCTCCTTTCATCGCCAATCCATTACCGCTTCGGCCAAAATCCGATAGGCTTCGGCCCCTTTGGAGCGAGGGTCGTAGGCCACAATGGGCAAGCCGTGGCTGGGGGCCTCACTCAGGCGTACACTGCGGGGAATAATGCACTGGTACACGTCCTTTCCCGCTATGCTGGCCTTTACCTCTTCCACCACCTGCGCCGACAGGTTGGTGCGGGCGTCGTACATGGTAAAGACAATGCCCTCCAAAGCCAACCGGGGATTCAGGCTTTTCCGCACCAGTCCAAGGGCGTGGAGGAGCTGCTCCAACCCCTCCAGGGCAAAGTATTCGCATTGAATGGGTACCAGCACGGTATCCGCCGCCACCATGGCATTGATGGTCAGCACGTTGAGAGCAGGGGGGCAGTCGATGATGATAAAGTCGTATGCCTCCCGCACATCCGCTAAGGCGTTTTTCAGCCGGAATTCCCGTTTTTCGTACCCAATCAGTTCAATCTCGGCACCGGCCAAATTCCGATTGGTCGGCGCCACCGTCAAGCCGTCAAAATACGTTTCCTGCAACACGGCTTTCAAGGTGGACTCCCCCAGCAGGACCTGATAAATGGTTTGCTCCAACGCATTTTTTTCCAAGCCGAGGCCGCTGGTCATATTTCCCTGCGGGTCCAAATCCAGCGCCAGCACCTTTTTTCCTTTTTCCGCCAGACAAGCAGCCACATTGATGGCCGTGGTGGTTTTGCCCACTCCGCCTTTCTGGTTTGTTACGGCAATACAGCGTCCCATGGGAGGCCTCCTTCCTATTCTGCTCTTATTGTACCACCCCGGGGCGGGCAAAACAAGGTTTTTCCCCGTTTTCCCTGTTTCACGTGAAACATTTTTTCGTTTTTTATTTTTGGAGCCGCCTATCGGCGCTCGTTGCCTATCCATTTAAGCCAAATCGAAGTGTTTCACGTGAAACACCGTGGCGAAAGGGAGTGGGCTGCTTCCGGCTTTTGGCAAAAGAAAAACCCGGCCGAAGCCGGGTTGAAAAATTACATTTGTTCCGGGGCCTGAATCCCAAGCAGCCACAATCCCTGCCGCAGCACCGTTTCCACACAGGCTGTCAGGAACAGCCGGGCGTTCCGCACCGCCGGTTCGCTGCTCAAAATCGGGTTGTCGTGATAGAATTTGTTAAAGGCTTGCGCCAAATCCACAATGTGCCGGCTAATCACAAAAGGCTCATTCTTATCCGCCGCTTCTTCGATTTTTGCGGGGAAGGCGTCCAAAAGCTTCACCACGGCCACCGAAGCCGGGTCGGTCAGCAGGCCAAAGTCACAGGTTTCGGGGGCTGGCATTTTCTTCAGCAGGCTGCAAGTCCGGGCGTGGGTGTACTGGACATAGGGGCCGGTCTCGCCGTCAAAATTCAGCATCCGGTCCCAGTCGAATACAATTTCCTTTTTCCGGCCGTTGTAAAGGTCATCAAAAATAACTGCGCCAATGCCCACCTGCTGCGCCACTTCCTCTTTGTTGGGCAGGTCGGGATTCTTTTCGGCAATAATGGCTTGGGTACGAGCCACCGCCTGATTCAGCAAGTCCTCCATCAGCACCACATTGCCTTTCCGGGTGGAAAGCTTCCCATTGGGCAGGCTGACCAAGCCAAAGGGAACGTGAACCAGCTGATTGGCCCAGTCGTAGCCCATTTTTTCCACCACCTTAAACCATTGAGCAAAGTGGAGAATCTGGTCCGTCGCCGTCAAATACAGGCACTTGTCAAAGTGATAGGTTTGCTTGCGATAAAACGCCGCCGCCAAATCCCGGGTAGCGTACAGGGTGCCGCCGTCCTTCCGCAAAATCAGGCAGGGCGGCATTCCGGCATCCTCCAAATCGACAATCATGGCCCCTTGGCTTTCCTTCAGCAATCCCTTTTCCTTCAACTCGTCTACAACGGCTTCCATTTTGTCATTGTAAAAGCTTTCCCCGGCGTAGGAATCAAAGGTCACGCCCAACATATGGTAGACCCGTTCAAATTCCTTCATGCTGATGTCCTTAAACCACTGCCACAGGGACAGGGCCTCGGGGTCCTTTTCCTGCATTTTCACAAACCAGGCCCGGGCCTCGTCATCCAGAGAGGGGTCCTTTTCGGCCTCTTCGTGGAACTTCACATAAATTCGTAACAGCTCGGTAATGCCGTCCTTTTCCACCGCTTCCCGGCTGCCCCATTTTTTGTAGGCCACAATCAGCTTGCCAAACTGGGTGCCCCAGTCTCCCAAATGGTTGATGCCCACGCAATGGTAACCCAAATAGCCGTAAATGCGGTATAAAGCGCCGCCAATCACCGTAGAGCGCAGATGGCCCACATGAAAGGGCTTGGCAATATTGGGGGAGGAGTAGTCGATGACCACGGTTTTTCCGTTGGCCGCCCGCCGGCCAAAATCATCCCGGTTCCGGGCCACCTCCGACAAAACCTCGGTAGCCAGCGCCGTTTTGTCCAGGGTTAAGTTTACATAAGCTCCTTTTGTGGTAATCTCCGCCACACCGGGCAGGCCCGTTAGCGCCGCCGCCAAATCGGTAGCTATTTGCGCCGGGTTTTTCCGCAGCACCTTGGCCAGCTTAAAGCAGGGGTAGGCCAAATCCCCCATGGTGGGGTCGGGGGGCAGGGTCATAGCGGCCTCGACCTCGGCGGGCTCCAAAGAGAGCTGCCGGGCAATGGCTTCCGCAATTTCCGTTTGAAAACGCATATGCAACACCTCAAGTATGATAATTTCTGTTTCGCCTTACAGCGTGAATCCGTTAACTTTTATGGTATCACATTTCCCGGTGGTTGGCAAGAAAAGGCGGCGAGAGGAGGGGAGGGCGGGGTAACGGGAGCTGAAAAGGGGAAAGGGGCGGGGTAGCGGAAGATGAAAAAAGGAAATGGAGTGGGGTAGCGGAAGATGAAAAAGAGAAAAGGGGAATGGAGTGGGGTGACGGGGATGAAAAGGGGAAAAGGGCGGAGTGGCGGAAGATGAAAAAAGGAAATGGAGTGGGGTGGCGGAGGACGAAAAAGGAAATGGAGTGGGGTAATGGGAGAGTGAAAAAGGGGCAGCGAAAAGCCGGAACGAAAAGAGTCCAAGAAAAAGAAGCGGGTGGGACGAGAAAGAAGCCCGTAACACCCTCGCCATTCCCCTCCCTTTCGTCCGGTTTTGCAAAATTTTAGAAAGTATGGTATACTTTTTTATTCCATTTATTTTTTAGGAGGAGCCTGTTATGAATCCCAACCCCGACAAAACCCTGCCCAACGCCGCCTTTATGGAGGCTCTCGGTGCCGACCCCGACACCCTGTTCCGGCAAGCTGTGGCCTACTGCAACGACAAATCCACTCCCGGCATCACCTCGATGCTGGAAAGCGAATACATTTCCTACAACGCCGAAACCGTCACTCTGGTCATGGCTTTCCCCTGCCTGCGCTGGGAGGTCAGCCCCCGGGACAACATGATGGGCGGCATTGTCACCACCGTGTTCGACGCCGCCATGGGAATGCTGACCGGGTATGTGGCCCGGGGCCACTATGTAACCACCCTGGACCTCACCACCCACTTTATTAAGCCGGTCCGGCTGGGAGAGACCCTCATTGTGGAAACGCAGGTGGTCAGCCAAGGCAAAACCATCCTGAACCTGCGCTCCACCGCCCGGGCCCAGTCCAACGGCCAGCTGCTGGCCTCGGCCGAAGCGGCGTTTATGATTGTCAAAAGCCTGCCCGCCAACTTTAAGGGCTAACCGCCCCGGCCGCCCGGCCAAAAACCGCTTTTTCCCGGCAGCCTTTATCCTTGCTTTCCTTTGTCCCTTTTCCCTTGTCCGTCCTCTTCCCCCGAAGGAGGTATGCCCGTGAACGCTCACGCCTGCTGTTTTACCGGCCACCGGGAGCTGCCCGCTGACCTTACGACCCTACAGCTGCGGTTACACGCCGCCCTGCTGCGCCTCTATTCCCAAGGCTATACCGATTTTTATTCCGGCGGAGCCGCAGGCTTCGACCTGCTGGCCGGGGAAGCCGTGCTGGACACAGCCGCCCAACATGCCCTGCCTTTGCGGCTGCACCTGGTACTGCCCTACGACCGCACTCAGCTGGCCCGGGAGCTTCTCAGCGACGAGCAGCGCCGCCAGCTACGGCTCCTGCGGCAGGCTGCCAGCGTGGTCACCCTGTCTCCCCGGTATTATCGGGGCTGCTTCCACGTCCGGAACCGGTATTTGGTGGACCATAGCAGCTACTGCCTGTGCTACCTCCGGCAGGGGGAGGGTGGTACGGCCTATACTGTGGCCTATGCCCAAAAAAAAGGGGTGCCGGTGGAAAATCTGGCAAGCCCCGCCGGGCGCATTCCCTAAAAACCAGAAAAAGCGGAACCGTTGAAAGGACAGCGGCTCCGCTTTTTTCTGTTCTCAATCCTGATCTGCCCGCAGTACGGCGTTCAGCATCACCGTAGCCCCCTCGGTACAATGGGTCACCGAGGAAAACTCCGGCTCGCAATGGCTCAGCCCGTCCTTCGACTGGACAAAAATCATGGTGGTGGGAATCACATAGCTGCAAAACTGGGCGTCGTGCCCGGCGCCGGAGTGGATGTACTGGTGGCTGACCCCCAGCTCCTCGGCGGCAGCCTTCACATACCCCACCAGGGTTTTGTCCCAATACACGGTGTCCCGGTTCCAGGCCTTTTCCACCTGGCAGGTGCAGCCGTTGCCCCAGGTCATTTCGGCACAGCTCTTTACCACCGCCAGCACCCGCTCCAGGGCCTTGGGGTCCTCGTGCCGCACATCCAGCGAAAAATCAAAATAATCCGGCACACAGGTATGGACGCAGGGGTGGCAAACCACCTCGCCGGTGGTATAAACCAGCTCGGGAATGCCCAACGCATCGATTTTTTCGTGGAGGTAGCACAGGGCCTGGGCCGCCGCCCAAAACGCATCGTGCCGCTTGGGCATGGGGAAGGTCCCGGCGTGGACAGTTTGGCCATAAAACTTTAACCGGTAGTTGAACATCCCCAAAACGCAGTCCACCACGCCAATGTCGTTGCCGTTATCCTCCAAAATGGGGCCCTGCTCAATGTGGGTCTCAAACATATATTGGTAGCGGTCGGGGGAAAGCCGGAATTTTTTGTCCCCCTGATACCCCGAGGCCGCCAGCGCCTCCCCAAAGGTTTTGGTGGGGTCGAGGACGCTTTTCGAGGCCATCATATCCTCGTATTGGAACTTGCTGCGGATATCCTCCGGCAGGTAGTCGTAGCACACAATCCCGGAGCACATCATGGCCGGGGGATACAGGGAGCCTTCCTCGTTGGTCCAAATCATGGCCGTTAAGGGGTGCTTGTGGGGGATGTTTTGCTCCGCCACGGTTTCCAGCACCTCCATGGCCGACATCACGCCCAAAATCCCGTCGTAGTTACCGCCGTTTTTTACCGAGTCCACATGGGAGCCCATGACAATGCGTTTGGCGGTGGGGTCGCTGCCCGGAAGGGTGGCGTACATATCCCCCACATCGTCCACCTCGATGGTGGCGCCAATGGCTTTCATCCGCTTTTCAAACTCCTGCCGGGCCAAAAGGGCCTCGGGGGACAGGGAGTACCGGGTAATCCCGCCGTGACCGGCGTCCCCAAAGCGGGAAAAGGTTTTGATTTTATCTTCCATTCTGCTTTCGCTGCATTTGTACATATCCATACCTCCTTGGGCCGGGTCTCCGGTCTTTTTTAATCCCACAAGCTTTGGTAAATGGCCAAGCAGTCGGCCCGGGTCACCGGCTTTCGGGTGTTGCCCGGGGAGCCCGAGGCCAGGGCGTCGTCGGCCATTTTATCCATAGCAAAATAAAACGTCGCTTTGTCCAGTCCGTACTTGGCCGGGGTAGGGATCTCGCACACCCGGCACAGGGCTTCCACTGCCGCCAGCAAATCCCCGGCCGCCTCCTTATCGCCGGCACTTTGGCACACCCCGGCCATCCGGGCCAGGTCGGCAAACCGGCTCATGGCCCCGTCCAGCGCAAACTTTAAACAGGCGGGCAGCAGCATGGCGTTGGAAAGCCCATGGGACACATGAAACAGAGCGCCAATGGGCCGGGACAGGCCGTGGATGAGGGTCACCGACGAATTGGTAATGCACACCCCGGCCTCTAGCGCCGCCAGGGCCATTTGGTGCCGGGCCTCCTCGTCGCCGCCGTCCCGGTAAGCCCGGGGCAAATACGTCAAAATCCGGCGAGTGGCCGACAGGGCCAGCGGGTCGGTGAGGGGCTGGGCCAGCCGGGAGGTATAGGCCACTATGGCGTGGCACAGGGCGTCCAGATATTCGCCGG
>CAKTER010000077.1 GCA_934552695.1 uncultured Eubacteriales bacterium | reverse complement strand
GTATTGCGGTTTGTATAAAAAGACAGATTGGAAAAAATAGGAGAATCGGTTACAATAAAAGCATATTTTGGCGTATTTTTCCAAAGAGGGGAGGAGGTTCCAGTGGGGCTTGCGGTCGTTGGGGAACGAGCGTGATTTGTTTTTTGAAAAGAAGGGTTTGAAAGGAAGGGGAGAAAAGGGTAGCCGAAAGCACTACATCCCGGTCGGCACATCCGGCTGCAAAGATTGACCCTTGGTAACACTGGATTGTTGTAGTTTGGTTTCATTGTTTCATTTGCAAGAGAAATAGCAACAAGGAGGGGTTATCATGAGTCCAACTGTGAGTATTATTGGGATTATTATTGGCTTAACGCTGATGATATATCTATCGTTTAAGGGGGTTTCTATCTATTTGTATGCGCCCCTTTCGGCGGTAGTGGTCATGCTGTTTGGCGGGCTACCCGTGTGGGCGACCCTGACCGGCCCGTACATGGAGGGCTTTGTAGGGTATGCCAAAAACTATTTCCTGCTGTTTGCCATGGCGTCCATGTTTGCCAAGGTCATGGGGGATTCGGGGGCGGCACAGGTCATTGCCGTTACCCTGGTCAATGCGTCGAGACGGGCCAAAAAGAACAAAGAGCTGGTGGCGATGCTTTCGCTGCACGCCGTTATTGTGATTTTGACCTACGGCGGCATTAACCTGTTCGTTATTACGTTTGTTATGGTATCGATTGCCAAATCCATGCACGAGGAGCTGGATATTCCCTGGCATCTGTTTTACACCAGCATGTGGGCCTCGTGTACCATTACCATGACGATGCTGCCCGGCACCCCGGCGGCCCAAAACCTGATCCCCATACAATATTTGGGGACGGACGCCAAGGCGGCGCCGATGCTGGGTATCCTCTCGGCCATCATTTGTACGGTGCTGGAGCTGATGTATATTGTGTACGTTTATCGGCGCTGCAAGAAAAAAGGCGAGGGCTTTTTGCCTACGGGCGCTGTGATTGCCCAACAGATTAAAGAGGTTAATCTGCAAGAAGTGGATATTGGTATCGTTCGTGCGCTTATCCCGTCTATCGCCTTGCTGGTGGTTTTGAATTTCTTCGAGCTGCCATCCATATTGGTGGCCCTGCTGGTGGGGATTGTAGCGGCGGTTGTCTTGTATTGGAAAAACCTGCCGAATGTGATGCAAACCCTAACGCAGGGGCTGGAACAATCCATTGGCGTAACCATTTCCGTGTGCGCCGTGGTGGGCTTTGGCTCCGTGGTGGCCATCACCCCCGGGTACGCTTCGGTTATTGCCGGCTTGGACCGTCTCCCCGGCGGCCCGCTGGTACAGCTGCTGATTGCCGTAAACGTGTGCGCCGGCTTTGCCGGGTCTGCCTCCGGCGGCTTGGCCATTGGCCTAAACAGCTTTGCCCAACGGTTCCTGGATATGGGCGTCAATCCCCAGCTTATCCACCGGGTGTCCTCCATTGCCTCCGGCGGCCTGGATTCGCTGCCCCATAACGGCGCCATTAACTCCAGCCTACGGATTGCGGGCCTGACTCACAAGCAGGCATACATCCATGCGTTTATGGAGTGCACGGTGATTCCATTGGTTGTATCCATCTGTACCTTACTCATGGCAATGGCCGGAATCTGCTAACGACCCCACACCGCAGGCCCCCCGGGCCTATTCTTAAACGCCGCCTTGTGCGGCGTTTTTTTGTTGCCGGGCCGGATGGAACGGGAGGATACAAAACATACAAAATGACAGAAGAGACTGCGAAAAAAATAGCCGGTATTTACCAAAACAGCGGTTTGTATAAAACTCCATATTGTCAAAAACACAAAAATGGTTCACAATGGGAATATGGTTTTAAATAGATTTACCAGAAAGGAGGACACAGGCTCGGACAGATCTGCGGTAGGGGGTACTACCATCATTTGGACAAAAAGGGAAAAGCGGCTGGACTGGCGCTGTGGCAACCGCTCAGCGGTCATAGCCCCGGCTGCAACACGATCGACCCTGCACCAATTGCACCATGCAACATTGCTGTTTACAACAAGGTTTTTGCAACAAGGAGGGGTTATCATGAGTCCTATCATCAGCATCATAGGTATTGTCATCGGTTTGGCACTTATGATTGGGTTATCCTTTAAGGGCGTTTCCATTTATCTGTATGCGCCCATCTCGGCGGTAGTGGTTATGCTGTTTGGCGGGCTGCCCGTGTGGGCCACCCTCACCGGCCCCTATATGGAAGGCTTTGTGGGGTATGCCAAAAACTACTTTTTGCTGTTTGCCATGGCCTCGATGTATGCCAAGATTATGGGCGACTCGGGGGCGGCACAGGTGATTGCCGTTACATTGACCAATGCGGCGAAAAAAGCGAAAAAGAACAAGGAACTGGTGGCCATGCTTTCGCTGCATCTGGTTACCCTGTTGCTGACCTACGGCGGCATCAACCTGTTTGTGGTCACGTTCTTAATGGCTTCTATCGCCAAAACCATGTACGAGGAATTGGATATTCCCTGGCACCTGTATAACGCCAGCGCCTGGGCTTCCGGCACCATCACCATGACCATGCTGCCCGGTTCCCCGGCGGCCCAAAACCTAATCCCCATGCAGTATCTGGGTACCGACGCCAAGGCCGCTCCCCTGCTGGGTATTTTGTCGGCCATTATCTGCGTGGTCCTGGAGCTGGGATATATTGTATATGTCCAGCGCCGCTGCAAAAAGAAGGGCGAAGGCTTCCTGCCCACCGGCGCTGTCATTGCCGAGCGGATTAAGGAGGTTGACCTGAAGGATACCGATATTACTATCGTCAAAGCCCTGATCCCGTCGATTGTCCTGCTGATTGTATTAAACTTCTTCAAGCTGCCCTCTGTTCTGGTGGCGCTTTTGGTGGGTATCGTTCTGGCCGTCATCTTGTATTGGAAGAACATCCCCAATGTTTTGCAGTCCTTGACCCAGGGCGTGGAGCAGTCCATTGGCGTAACCATTTCCGTGTGCGCCGTGGTGGGCTTTGGCTCTGTGGTGGCGGTTACCCCCGGGTATGCCGCTGTTATCGCCGGCCTGGACCATGTTCCCGGCGGCCCGTTGGTACAGCTGCTGATTGCCGTAAACGTATGCGCCGGCTTTGCCGGGTCTGCCTCCGGCGGCTTGGCCATTGGCCTAAACAGCTTTGCCCAAAAGTTCTTGGATATGGGCATCAATCCCCAGCTTATCCACCGGGTATCGGCCATCGCCTCCGGCGGGTTGGACTCGCTGCCCCATAACGGCGCCGTTAACTCCGGGCTGCGGATTGCCGGCTTGACCCACAAGCAGGCCTACATCCATACGTTTATCGAGTGTACCATAATCCCGCTGATTGTATCCATCTTTACGCTGCTGATGGCAATGGCCGGGATCTGCTAACAACCCCACACCGCAGGCCCCGGGCCTGTTCTCAAGCGCCGCCTTGTGCGGCGCTTTTTTATGGGGAAGCAAGGCCGGGCCAAGGGGAACGGGCTGAAATCCGGCCAAAAAACGAAAAACAAACAAGCATCGGGGGAGCTGACTACCCTGATTTAGTCAAAACGCCGAAATGAAAAAAATTTGACTTTGGTCATTGAATTTAAACGCTGAATGGAGTATACTGTTCCCATCTCCTAACAAGGGAGTCCTCCGGGGTAGGCCCGAGGCTCCCCTTATAAGCGGATCGTCTTTGCCAATGGACAGAGCCTGCTTATCAAATCCTTCTTTTCGCCGTCCTCCCCCGGGACGGCCTTTTCTATGCAAAAATATCATAACAGCGGGGAGGGGTGCGGCGGCGGGGATAAAATGTGCCGAAAAAACCCAAATATGTCTTGCGGGTTTTGGTAGACAGTGCTATACTAAAACGGAAAGGTGGAGGCTGTCTCCGGCAGCCTGCGCCCGGTTCCCATGCCCCAGATCGTTGACAAAATGTGATTGCATCAGAGATTAGGAGGAATGAGACAATGTTCAAGAATGTTTGTGTGTATGGCGGCGGCCAAATCGGTGGCGCTTGGGCGGCGGTTTTTGCAAAAGCCGGCTGCAACGTAGTGGTATACGATTTGAACGACGAGGCCATTGCCGCAGGCAAGGCCGAGATTGAAAAGAAGCTGAGCTTTTTTGCCGCTCCCGGCGTCGATGCCTTAACCCAGGAGCAGCTGAAGGACGCTCTGGCCCGGGTCAGCTATACCACCGATGTAAAGGCCGCTGTGGAAAACGCCGAGTTCATTCAGGAAAACGGCCCCGAAAATATTAAGATTAAGCGTTCGATTGTTGCCGCCATCGAGGAGTTTAACAGCACGGCGATTATTGCCAGCTCTACCTCCGGCCTGCTGATTTCCGATATCGCTGCCGAGGCCAAGCACCCCGAGCGCATTGTGGGCGGCCACCCCTACAACCCCGTTCACCTGATTCCGCTGGTGGAGCTGGCTAAGGGCGAAAAGACCAGCGACGAAACCCTGCAAAAAGCAAAAGAATTTTACGAAAGCATTGGCAAGGTACCCGTTGTCCTGCAAAAGGAATGCCTTGGGTTTATCTGCAACCGGATTCAGATGGCTTTGAACCGGGAGGCTCACGACCTGGTTTATCGGGGCGTTGCCTCGGTGGAGGATGTGGATAAGGCCGTTGTGTTTGGCCCCGGCCTGCGTTGGGGTCTGCTGGGCCCCCACCTGGTACAGGAAATGGGCGGCGGCAAGGGCGGTATCCGGGGCATCCAAACCCACATTGGCCCCACCACCGAAGCCTGGCTGGAGGACATGGCGAAATGGACCAAATCCCCCGAAGGGTACGTGGACATTGCCGAAGCCGGCGTAGCCGAGGAAATGGCCCACCGGCAGGAGTTTGAGGGCCGGGACCACGACAGCGTGGAGCAGTTTATGGGCCGGGGCCTGGTCACCCTGCTGAAGTTCCACCACAAGCTGTAAGCCATAACCGAATCTTAAAAGAGCGTCGTTGGGCGCTCTTTTTTAATGCCCGTTGCCGGAAACCCGGCATATTCCCCGCCGGCTGCGGCGTAGGCTTGGGGGGGAGGGATGACCATGGAAGCAGCGCTGTATTTGCGGCTTAGCGAGGAGGACCGGGACCGGGGGGAAAGCCCGTCCCAAAGCATCCAAAATCAGGAGCTGATGCTGCGGGAATACGCCGCCCGGCAGGGCTGGCATGTGGCGGCGGTGTATAACGACGAGGATTTTTCCGGGGCCGACCGGAGCCGCCCGGCCTTTAACCGGCTGTTGGCCGACGGGGCGGCCGGGCAATTTGAGGTGGTTTTGTGCAAAAGCCTAAGCCGGTTTACCCGGCTGTACGCCCAGCAGGAGGAGCTTTTGCACGAGCGCTTTCCCCAATGGGGGCTGCGGTTCGTGTCGTTGGTGGACGGGGTGGATACCCGGGAGCGGGCCAACAAAAAAAGCCGCCAAATCCATGCGCTGGTAAACGAGTGGTATTTGGAGGACCTTTCCGAAAACATCCGCCGCACCTTTTTGGCCAAAATGCAGGCGGGGCAATACTTGGGGGCGATAGCGCCCTACGGCTACCAAAAAGCGGCGGCCGACCGGCACCAGCTGGCGGTGGACGAGGAAGCGGCGGCGGTGGTGCGGCGCATTTACCGGGAATTTTTGGCCGGGAGGGGGCTTAGCGCCATTGCCCGGGCATTGACGGCGGCCGGGGTACCCACGCCCTATGCGTATAAACAGGCCCGGGGGGAGGCCCTGCGGCTGCCCCATGTTAAGGGCGGTTGGGCGGCTACCACCGTGCGGAAGATTTTGACCAACCCCGTGTACCGGGGTGCATTGGCCCAGGGGCGGGAAACTACCCGCTCGTACAAGGACAAAACCCGGGTGCGCCGCCCGCCGGAGGCTTGGGTGGTGGTGGAGGATACCCATCCGGCGCTGGTGAGCCCGGCGGAGTTTGCGGCGGTGCAAGCGGTGCTGGAGGCCCGGCAAAAACGGAGGGCGGGAAAGAAAAAAGCGGACGGCCCCTAGCCGGAAGCTTACACGGCGGCTGAGTTCCGTGCCCGTTGTCGTCATAGGGGGCGGGGCGTCGGTTTACAAAGTCCCGGAATGCGACAATCCGGGGCAGGGGCCGGGTCAGGTCGGCCACCGGGGCGGCCCCGGTATCCAATACGGCAATGGTCACACCGGCGCCGGTATTGCGTAGGCCCTCGGCGGCGACGGCGGCCCGGGCGTTATCCAAAACAGGGGGCGGTGCCCCCCATCCTTTGCGGAATCCGGCCCATGCCCTCACTTCCTTTCGCACCCAGGGGCGCTTGCATTCCTGGTATGGTATGCCCTTGCCGGGGGAACGGTCACCCAAAAAACAGGAAAGTATGGGGTGGCGGCACATACAATGGAACCAAGAAGCTTTTAAAGGAGGTCGGTTTGATGGGTACCTGCTGCGACGGATGGAGCGGCAACAACATGCTTTGGCTCATCGCCCTGCTGATGATGGGGAGCAACGGCTGCAACGGCAGCGAAAATAACAACCAGTGGCTATGGGCCATCCTATTGCTGTTGGGCGCCGGCAACGGCAACAGCCTTGGCGCCTGCGAGGTAAAGTAAGGGCGGCGGAAGCTCCGGGGGCCTACCCAGGAGCTTTTTTGCCGGGACGATGGATTTGCAGAAAGGAGGAAGCCATGGGATACACCGAGGGGGCCGGAGGCATTCCGCCCCAAGCGCAAACGCTGTTGCAGCAGATGCTGAGGCAGGGGGCCGGAGGACAGGCTTGGGAGCCGGAGCGCCCGGAGGAGAATTCCCTTGCTCGGGGGGCGGCCCTGACCGGTACGGGGATAACGGCGGCGGCAAGGGGGTGCGGCGACCCGGCCGGGCTGGTACAGGCGGCCTTGCCCTATCTTTCCCCCGCCTGTCAGCGCCAGCTGTTTTGCCTGCTAAAGCTATGGGAGGTGCAGCAGTTTTGTCCTGGCCCCGCCCCCCAGACGGGGCAGGAAACGGGGGAGGAGCCCCGCCGGGCGCTGCTGCAAGCGCTGCTGCCCTGGCTGCCGGAGCGGGAACGGGGGTTGGTGCAGCTGCTTTTCAATCTTTAAATAAGAATTATTATTAAATAATAAAAAATGTATTGACAAAGAAATAGGGCCGTGCTATACTAAGACCATACCAATCAAGGAAAACACCGGGACTGGCCGGTAGACGGATAAACGAAAGCAAGGAGGAAATGAAAATGACGAAATACAAATGCAAGGTTTGCGGCGAAGTGTTTGAAGTGGCGGACGGTGTGGAAGCGGTATGTCCCCGCTGCCGTCAAAAAGGCGATAAGCTGGAAGTAAT
>CAKTER010000076.1 GCA_934552695.1 uncultured Eubacteriales bacterium | reverse complement strand
GTCCATTACCTTAATGACGTCGATCATCCGCACCAGCTGCTTTTTCACCTGCTCGAACACCTCGTCGTTGCTCCGCAGGCTAAGGGTGATGCGGGTCAGGGACGGGTCCTCGGTGATACCGGCGGTAATGGTTTCCAGGTTGTAGGCCTTGCTGGTGAACAGGTTGGAGATGCGGGCCAGCAGGCCCCGGTTGTTTTCCACATACAGGGAGAGCCAGCGGATTTTTTCGTTGTCCTGCGTCATTTATCCATCCCCTCCAATATCATCTCGTTTAGGGCCTTGCCGCCGGGGACCATGGGGTACACGTTGACCTCGGGCTCCAAAATACATTCGATGACCGCCGGGGTGTTGGCGGCTTTGGCCTGCTCCAGCGCCGGGATAAGCTCCTCGGGCGCAAATACCCGCAGGCCCAGGGCCCCGTAGCTTTCGGCCAGCTTCACAAAGTCGGGGGTGTAGGGCGGGCAAGCGGCCGAGGGGTCGGCGCAAATGTGCTGGCAGCTCCGGCGGCGGCGCAGGCAGGTGCCGGAATAGTGCTTGTCCCAAAACAGCTCCTGCCATTGGCGAACCATACCCAGATAGCTATTGTTGAATACGATGGTGATGACGTTAGCCTCCTGGCACACGGCGGTGGCCAGCTCCTGGCTGTTCATCTGCATTCCGCCGTCGCCGCTAAAGCAGACCACGGCTTTGTCCCGGTTGCCGATTTGAGCGCCGATGGCGGCGGGTAGGCCGAAGCCCATGGTGCCCAGGCCCCCGGAGGTTAAAAACTGCCGTTCCGGGCTCATGGCGGTGTATTGAGCGGCCCACATCTGGTGCTGGCCTACGTCGGTAACCACAATGCTGTCGGGCAATACGGTGTTGACGGTTTCGATGATGCACTGGGGGGTGAGCCCCGTGTGGGCGCTGCCCATGGTCATGGGGTGCTGGGCCCGCCAGGCGTTAATCTCGTCGTTCCAGGGGGTCATGTCCTGGGGCTCCACCATCTCCTTCATGGCTAAAATAGCCCGCTTGGCGTCGGCCACAATGGGAATATCCACTTGGATGTTCCGGGAGATGGAGGCGGCGTCGATGTCGATGTGGATGATTTTGGCGTGGGGCGCAAACCGCTTTACGTCCCCGGTAATCCGGTCGTTAAACCGGGTGCCGATGGAAAACAGCAGGTCGCAGTCGTTGATGGCCATGTTGGCGGCAAAATACCCGTGCATCCCCATAAAGCCCAAAGAGTAGGGGCTGCTGCTGGGGACGACGCCCTTGCCCATCAGGGTGGTGGCTACGGGAATGTGGGTTTGCTCCATCAGCTCCGTTAAGGCCGGGCCGGCCCCGGAAAGCTTTACGCCGCCGCCGGCCAAAATCACCGGGCGCCGGGCTTCGTTCAGCAGGGCCACCGCCCGCTTTAGCTGGCCCATGTGGACGCTGCTGACGGGCTTGTAGCTGCGGATGTTGACTTCGTCGGGATAGGTGTCGTCCCCCAGGGCGTTCATCACGTCCACCGGCAGGTCAACCAGCACCACGCCGGGCTTGCCGGTGCGGGCAATGTAAAACGCTTCTTTAATCACCCGGGCTACGTCGGCCCGGTCCCGGATTACCGTATTGTACTTGGTAATACCCCGGGTAATGCCGGCAATGTCCACTTCCTGAAAAGCGTCGTTGCCAATAAGTTTTGTGGGCACCTGCCCCGTAAAGCAGACCAGAGGCACACTGTCGAAGTTGGCAGTGGCAATGCCCGTTACGGCGTTGGTTGCGCCCGGGCCGCTGGTTACCAAACAAACGCCCACCTTCCCGGTAGACCGGGCATAGCCGTCGGCTGCGTGAACCAAGGCCTGCTCGTGCCGGGGAAGGATAACGTCGATGGCATCCTGCTGGTACAATGCGTCAAAAATGGGGATGACCTGTCCGCCAGGATAGGCAAAGAGGGTGTCCACACCTTCCGCAATCAATGCTTTTACAAACAATTCCGTACCCTTGATTTGCATAGAACCCCTCCTTTGTAATCGGAATGGGGCCGTTCGGGTGGGACGGCCTTCCGATAAAAAATGTGTTACGTTTAACTATGCCACAAAACCGGACAAATTTCCAGAGGAATTTGTGGAAAAAACGAAAAACTATGTTATGATGGGGTATGCCGGAGGATGAAAACGGAAAACGGAAGAAAAATAGGCAGGAGAAACGGAAAGGATGAGCCACATGAACGACCGGTCGGGCTGTACCGCATTGATGGAAATCATGGAACGGCTGCGGGGGGAGGGCGGCTGCCCTTGGGATCGGGCCCAAACCCACGAAAGCCTGAAACAATATTTTTTGGAGGAAGCCTACGAGGTGGCCGAGGCCATTGACAACAAGGATCCCGAAAACCTGAAGGAAGAGCTGGGGGATATGCTGCTGCAGGTAGTGTTCCACGCCCAGATTGCTGCCGAGGACGGGGACTTTACCCTGGCGGAGGTCTCCCGGGGGATTTGCGATAAAATGGTGCGCCGCCACCCGCATATTTTTGGCGGGGCCGGCGAGGGCCAAAGCTGGGAGGAGCTGAAGCGGGCCGAAAAGGGCCAAACCAACGATAAGGCGGCGGCCCTTTCGGTGCCCCGGGCCATGCCGGCGCTGATGCGGGCCCAAAAGGTGCAAAAAAAGGCCGGAGCGCCGGAGGAGGAAGCCGGAAAGCACCTGCTTTCCCTGTGCCAAAGCCTGTGTGCCCGGGCCCCGGAGGAGGGGGCAACCGAGGCAGAGATAGGGGCACTTTTGTGGGCGGCGGCGCTTTTTGCCCGAAAATTCGATATAAATGCGGAGTTGGCCTTGACAAACGCCACAGAACAGTTTATAAATAACATTGAGAATGCGGGATAAATAGGCGGTTTGTGATAGGGGATCGGTGAGCGGGCCGCTTGAGAGGACGCGTTTTGACGATTTGATATCTTTATTTTTAAGGAGGAATTATTCATGAACAAATCGGAACTGGTCGCCGCTATGGCAAGCGCCGCTGAGCTGAGCAAAAAAGACGCCGAAAAGGCCCTGAAGGCTTTTGAGGACGTTGTGACCGAAGAACTGAAGAACGGCGGGAAGGTACAGCTGGTTGGCTTTGGTACCTTCGAGGTCAGCAGCCGGGCTGCCCGGGAGGGCCGCAACCCCCGTACCGGCAAGGCCATGGACATTAAGGCCAGCAAGGCTCCTCGCTTTAAGGCTGGTAAGTCCTTAAAGGATGCCGTAAACGAGAAGTAAGAAGAAAAAGCCGCTGCGTGCGGCTTTCTTTTTTGGGAAGTTTTGCGGGAAAGGATGGAAACCCCATGCGACTGGACAAATATTTAAAGGTTTCCCGGATTATTAAGCGCCGGACGGTGGCCAACGAGGCCTGCGATGCCGGGCGGGTGTCCCTCAATGGAAAGGTGGCAAAGGCCGGCAGCGAGGTGCAGGTTGGCGACGTGATTGAAATCCGGTTTGGCAACGCCACCACCCGGGCCAAGGTGCTTTCGTTGAGCGAGAACCCCCGGAAGGAAGAGGCGGCCGGGCTGTACGAGATTTTGCCCTAAGCCGGGCCGGAACGAGAGGGGCCGCCAAAAAAACGAAATCTGAAAAGCGGGGAAGAGAGAACAATATAAAAACAAAAAATGACGGCTGTACGTATGGTGCAGAGCGAGGAAAACGAAAAACCGCTGCGGAACACTCCGCAGCGGTTTTTCGTTGGCAACGACTCAGATGGGGCTCGAACCCACGACCTCCGGCGTGACAGGCCGGCGCTCTAACCAACTGAGCTACTGAGCCAAAACATGGGTCTTCAGGGACTTGAACCCGGGACCGTCCGGTTATGAGCCGGATGCTCTAACCAACTGAGCTAAAGACCCTTGCAAGCCGATGAACGGACTCGAACCGTTAACCTGCTGATTACAAGTCAGCTGCTCTGCCATTGAGCCACATCGGCATAATTTCCCCGTTAAAATCTTTATTATTGTATCCAAAAAGCCCCCGCCTGTCAAGACGGTTCCTGCCCGGCCCGGCTTTTTCATCAGAAAAGCGCCCCGGTGCGGCACAAAACCAACACACAGGGCGCTTTAGCATCTTATTTGAACTTCCGCTTTCTGGCAGCCTCGGACTTCTTTTTGCGCTTTACGCTGGGCTTATCATAGTGTTCTCTTTTCCGCACCTCACCCATAATACCGTCTCTGGCGCAATTTCTCTTAAAGCGGCGAAGAGCGCTATCCAACTGCTCTCCTTCTCTGACACGTACTTCCGACATGGACTTTTCCCTCCCTCCGCTTATGGAAATCAATCATACGCCAAACAAAAAACCTTTTCGTTTTACGCACTCTCAAATTATACACAAGATTTTTGTCACCGTCAATAGATTTTTTCAAACCTGTGCAAAAGCCTGTTCAAAATCGTCGATGAGGTCGTTTACATTCTCAATCCCCACCGAGAACCGAATCATATCCGGCCGCACGCCGCACTCTTCCAGCGCCGCATCGCTAAGCTGCCGGTGGGTGGTGCTGGCGGGGTGCAGCACACAGCTGCGGACGTCGGCCACATGGGTCACCAGCGCCACCAGCTTTAAGGAGTCGATAAACTTTTCCCCGGCGGCCCGGCCGCCCTTTACCCCAAAGGTAATCACGCCGCTGGCCCCTTTCGGCAGGTATTTTTGTGCCAGCTCATAATAGGGATTCCCCGGCAGGCCGGGATAGTTTACCCAGGCGCACTTGGGGTGGGCTTGCAAATACTCCGCCATTTTTTGGGCGTTTTCGCAATGCCGCTCCATCCGCAAATGCAGGGTCTCCATGTGCAAATGGGTCATATAGCTGTTAAAGGGGCTGGGAGTTGTGCCGATGTTCCGCATTACATTGGCCACTGCCTTCGTTAAAAAGGCCGCCTTGCCAAAGTCCCGCACATAGCTGACGCCGTGGTAGCTTTCGTCGGGCTCCACCAGCATGGGAAACTTCCCGTTGTCCCAGTTGAAGTTGCCGCCGTCTACCACCACGCCGCCCAAGCAGGAGGCGTGACCGTCCAGATATTTGCTGGTGGAATGCACCACAATATTGGCCCCCAGCTCCAAAGGCTTGCACAGCACCGGGGTAGCAAAGGTGTTATCCACAATCAGGGGCACGTCCAAAGCTTGGGCCACCCGCTTCATTTTGTCAAAGTCCAGCACGCTCAGCAGGGGGTTGGCCAGGGTCTCGGCAAACACCGCCTTGCAGTTGGGCTTTGCCTTGGCCAAAATGCTTTCGGCGCTTTCGTTCCCGTCAAAAAACACGGCCTCAATCCCCAAGTCTTTCAGGGTGGTGGTAAACAGGGTGTAGCTGCCGCCGTAAATGGCCGCCGAGGTCAAAAAGCTGTCCCCGGCCTTCATAATATTCAAAATTGCAAGCAGCTCCGCCGCCATGCCGCTGCCGGTGGCTACCGCCCCCACGCCGCCTTCCATCATGGCTATTTTTTGCTCCAGCAGCCCGCTGGTAGGCCCGGCCAGCCGGGTATACATATAGGAATTCTGTTCCAAATCAAACACCTTGCCCAGCTCGGCGCAGGTGTCGTACCGGTAGGTGGTGCTTTGCACCAGGGGGGCTACCCGGGGCCCGGCATTTTCCGGCTGATACGCCCCCTGTACGGCTTGGGTCTCGATGCGCCACGGTTTGTTCATATAATTGCCTCCTTATCTTCACCGCCAAGGCGGCGACCCGCTAATCCAATATTTTTTATATCATACCGCAAGCCCTGGGATTTTACCAGACAAAACTTTACGAAATCCGCACAAGCGGGTATACTTAAAAGAAAAAACAAAGGATGAATACGATGAACCAGAACGGAGTTTGGAATTTGGAGCCCTTGTACCCCGGTCTTAACAGCCCGGAATTTCAGGCCGACCTGAAAAAGCTGGAGGAGCTGGTTGCCGCCCTAAACCCGGAAGCCCCTTGGGAGGAGTTTTGGGAAAAGCGGAACGAGCTGGAGGAGCTGGCCCGGCGGCTGACCTACTATCCTCAGCTGCTGGCCGCCGCCGACGCCGAAAACGAAGAGGCCCTGCGCTATGCCGAAAAAATCGAACTGATTCTGGCGGGGCTGGCCCCTCTGGACGCCGCCTTTCAGCAACGGCTAAACCGGGACGGGCTGCCGCCCCACACCCCGGAGCAGGATTTTTTCCTAAAGGAGCAGGCGGCTTTGGGCGCCCACACCCTGTCCCCGGCCGAGGAGGCCTTGGCCGCCAAGCTTTCGGCCACCGGGGCCGGCGCCTGGAGCAAGCTGCGCCAACGCCTGACCTCCACCCTGTCCATCTCGCTAAACGGAGAAACCCATCCTCTGCCGACCATCCGGGCCATGGCCTATTCCGAAGATGCTGCCCTGCGAAAGGCCGCCTACGAGGCCGAACTGGCCGCCTATCCGGCCATTGCCCCCTCCGTGGCTGCCGCCCTCAACGGCATTAAGGGCGAGGCCATCACCCTGGCCGAAGCCCGGGGCTATCAAAGCCCGTTGGAGCAGGTGCTGCTGTTCTCCCGGCTGGAGCGGCCGGTGCTTACGGCCATGCTTTCCGCCTGCTTTGAAAGCCTGCCCGACTTCCGGCGGTACTTCCGGGCCAAGGCCCGGCTGCTAAAAGCCGGGGACGCCCTGCCCTTTGCCGATTTGTTTGCCCCGGTAGGCAGCTTTACCGATACCTTTACCTATCCGCAGGCCCAGGAGTTTATCCTCAAGCAATTCGGCGCTTTCTCCCCCCGGCTGGCGGACTATGCCAAGATGGCTTTCGACAACGACTGGATTGACGTATACCCCCGGCCCGGCAAGGAGGGCGGCGCTTTTTGCGAAAACCTTCATTGCATTGGGGAAAGCCGGATCCTTGCCAACTTTACCGGCAGCTTTAACGAGGTGCTGACCCTGGCCCATGAGCTGGGCCACGGCTACCACGGGGACTGCTTAAACAGCGCCGCTCCCCTCAATAGCGACTACCCCATGCCCATTGCCGAAACGGCTTCCACCTTCTGCGAAACGCTGGTCAAGCAGGCCGCCTTAAAAACCGCCAGCCCCGCCGAAGCCCTTACCATCCGGGAAGCGGACATTTCGGACAGCGCACAGGTGATTGTAGATATCCTCAGCCGTTACCTGTTTGAGGACCGGGTGTTTGCCGCCCGGCAGGAGGGGCCCTTGTCCCCCGAAGCCCTGTGCGACATTATGCTGCAAGCCCAAAAAGATACCTACGGCGACGGCTTGGCCACCTACCATCCCTATATGTGGGTGTGCAAGGTCCATTACTACGACCCCACCTACCACTACTACAACTTCCCCTATGCCTTTGGGC
>CAKTER010000075.1 GCA_934552695.1 uncultured Eubacteriales bacterium | reverse complement strand
GCCTTTGGCCCCTTGGAAACCCCCACAGTGGGGGAGCTGGCCCGGGCGGTGTATGGGCTGCTGACCCGGTTGGGGGTTACAGAGCAGCTTTCCCGGGAGGACACCGAGGACCGGCAGTGCTGGCGGCTGCTGATGGAGACCCTGGACGGACTGGTGCAGGCTCTGGGGGACAAACCGGTAACCTGGCCGGAGTTTGCCCGGCTTTTGGATGCGGGGCTTGGCCACAGCACCCTGGGGCTTTTGCCGACCGGGGTGGACCGGGTAATCTTGGGGGACATGGAGCGTACCCGGCTGCCGGAGTGTCGGGCCGTGTTTTTGGTAGGGGTCAACGAGGGAGTGCTCCCGGCGGTGGAGGGGCCGCAGGGGCTGTTTTCCCAAACCGAGCGGGAGACCATCACCGGCCTGGGGGCGGAGCTGGCCCACGATGGGTTCCGCCGGGCGCTGGAAGAGAACTTCCTCATCTATTTGGCGGTGACCAAGCCCCGGGAGCGGCTGTATCTTTCCTATCCGGAGGCCGAGGTTAGCGGCAAGGCCCTGCTGCCGTCCCCGCTTATCCACCGGATGGAGCGGCTGTTCCCCGATTGCCGGGAGAACCCGGCTGACCCATTGGCGGCGTTTACCGGAGCGGGAGCCGCCTTTGGCGCACTGTGCCGGGAGATGGGGCGGGAAGCACCGCTTTCCCCGGAATGGCAGGACGCTTTGGGGTTTTTTGCCCAAAGCCCGGACTGGCAGCGGGAAAAGGAAATGCTGGAACAGGCGGTTAACCCCCGGCAGCAGGAGGCGGCCCTGCCCTTGGGAAAAGCCACTCTATATAGCAGCGTGTCCCGGTTGGAGCGGTATGTGGCCTGTCCCTATGCCTATTTTCTGCAATACACCCTCAAGGCCCGGGAGCGGCAAACCTTTTCGCTGGCGCCGCCGGACGTGGGCTCCCTGTTCCACAGCGTGTTGGAACGGGTGTCCCGGCAGGTGGGGCACACGCCCGCTGGCTGGCGAGGGATGAGCCGTGAGCAGTTGGACGCCCTGGTGGAGCAGGCGGTGGCCGATTTGGCTCCCACGCTGCCGGTGCTGGGGCGGACGGCGGCGGGCCGGTACCTGACCCGGCGGCTCAGCCGCATTGCCCGGCGGGCGGTGTGGACGCTGGCCCAGCAGCTGCGGCAGGGGGATTTTGACCCGCTGGGCTACGAGGTGGGCTTTGGCGGCAACGGCCTGCTGCCCGCCATCGACATCGACCTGCCCGACGGCCGGAAGCTGCGGCTGACGGGACAGATTGACCGGGTGGACCTGCTGGAACGGGATGGGAACACCTATGTGAAAATTACGGACTATAAGTCGGGGAAGAAAAACTTCCGGCTGTTGGACGCCTATTATGGGCTGCAATTACAGCTTCTGTTGTATCAGGACGCCTTTTTAAAAGCAGGGACTTCGCTGCTGGGCCGGGAGAGCCTGTGTCCCGGCGGGGTGTTCTATTTCCACATCGACGACCCCCTGCTGACAGCGGCCCGGGAGCCGGAAGCTGCGGGATTGGAGGAACAACGGCTGAAGGCGCTGGCCCTGTCCGGGCTGGCTACCGAGGGGACGGCGGAGGCTGTGGGGGGCGGCGTCCCGGCGGTTTCCGAGGCGGACTTTGCAGCCCTGCTGGACTTTGGGGCCCGAAAGGCGGCGGAAACGGGAGCGGCCATTTTGGATGGGAAAATCCCGGTTTCGCCCCTGCGCTCCCAGGAGGGGCTGCCCTGCCGGTATTGCGGGTTCCACGGGGTCTGCGGGTTCGACACGGCCTACCCCTGCTATCGGGCCCGGAACCTGCGCCGGCGGAGGGACGACGAGGTGTGGACGGCCATCCGGCGGTTCCCGGCGGGCACGGGGCTGGCGGCAGAGGAGACCGGGAATGGGATACAGACAGACGAGTAACGGGGAGGAAGCGATATGAAAACAATCCGACGGCGGTGGCTGGCTTTGCTCTTGGTGTGTGGGATAGGCCTGCTGTGCCCGGCGGCGCTGGCGGCAGAGCGGGTCGATGTGCCCGAGCTGGGGCTGGAGCTGGAGGCCCCGGAGGGGACGGTGTACTTTACCCGCAGCAACATCGACGAAACCATGAGCCTGGTTTTGTTTGGCATGGACGGGGAGGAGTTGTCCCGCTACCTCTCGGAGACGGGGGCGTATCTGGATTTGGTAGCGGCGAATCGCAGCTACGAGGTGCTGCTGTATGCCGACCCGGCGGAGGGGGAGCTTCCCCTGAGCCAGTGGAGTGAGGAGGAGCAGACGGCTCTCGTCGCCGAGTATACCGACGACGAGGATTATGCCGCCTGCGACCTGCTGGATGTGGGCGATATGAAGCTGCTGCGCCTCAGCGAGCTGAAGGAAGCCGGGCGGGAAAACGGGCTGGCCGAGGCCATTTATTATACCGTTGCCAACGAGGTTACCCTGCTGGTGTATGTCTATCCTATGGAGGACGTCCTGCCGGAGAGGGCTTTGCCGGTGGCCCTGAGCGAAACCGAGACGCTGCTGGGGACGCTCCGATGGCCGGGTGCGCCGGTGGTCTGGGAGGGGGGCGACACCCTCGATTACGACTTTACCGATGAATGGAACGCCATGCCCTGGGTTGTGGGGGCGGCTATCGGGAAGGCTTTGCTGCTGGTTATCCCGGCGCTGATCCTCCGCCGGGCCCATCGCCGGGCCTATCCGCTTCCGGCGGCCATTGGCCTGGGGCTGGCCGTGGGGGCGGCGGTGCTGGCCCTGTTCCGGGGGCCCTTGGCTTGGCTGTATGAGTTTACCGATCCCAGCTTTTTTGTGTGCTGGCTGGTGGTGGCTATCGTTATTTTGTGGCGGGGCCGGAGTAGACTGCCAGAGCGGGAGGCGGAGAAGTACAGCCGCTGGGCCGACGAGGAGGATATAGCCCGGGAATGGGACGAGACGGAAAGCCGGGAGCTGACCCCCCGGGAGCGGCGGGAGCTGAATCGCCACTTCCCTGCGGCAGGCACGGGGATGCCCAGGCCGGAGAAAAGGGGAGCGGTGCGGCCCAGCCGGGCGCAGATTACAAACCGCCGGCCCTCGGCGGCGGAGTACGACCCCTGTACTCACCGGCCCAGCGTAAAGCGCTGCCCCGACTGCGGGAAACGGGTGAGCGCCCAGGCCCGGGTGTGCCCCCGGTGCGGGTCGGAGGTATATTATTACCATGCCGAGGATGAGGACTGAGCGTCGGAAGCGGGGCGGAAGGCTCCTTGGGGAAAAAACGGAGCGGTATGCAAATAGCGGAGGCAAAACCTCCGCTTTTGTATTGCGAAAAGCCATAACCAAGGCGGCTTTTCCCTAGATTTAGAACATAAAAAAACCCAGCAGACGAGAGGGGGTTGCCTGCCGGGCTTGCGTTTTGCATTTTAAAGGGAGATATTAGGCCATCTTGTTGACCAGACGGGCCAAAGAAGACTTTTTGCGGGCAGCGTTGTTTTTGTGATAGATGCCCTTGGTATAAGCCTTATCAATGGTGGTGCTGGCAACCTTGAAAGCGGCCTGAGCGGCAGCCTTGTCACCGGCTTCCACAGCGGCAATCACTTTCTTCATGTCGGTCTTGGTCTTGGAACGAATCATCTTGTTTTGCAGGGTCTTTTTGGAAATGACCTTGATCCGCTTTTTTGCAGATTTAATATTAGCCACAACGGTTCCTCCTAATCAAATCAAATTCACACATGGATATTGGGGAATATCGCACAATTACGCTTAACCACTTTTTTCGCACAGATGGTCAAGTCAACATGAACTATTGTAGCCTAAATTCGGCGAAAAGTCAATGTATATCTCGCAAAAACCCGCAAAAAATAAGGAAAACCTATGGGAGGGATAGCATGACGAGAAAAATGAGGCCGGAAGTACGGACGGATTTGGCTATGGAAAGCCCGGCGCTGGGGCAGGGCCGGGACGGGAGGGGGCCCGCCGGGGTTTTGGTCAGCGAAAGCGAACAGGACGGGGTACGGCTGACCCGGGTGGCGGTTACCACGGAGGAGGGCAGCCGGGCGCTGGGAAAGCCCCGGGGCCGGTATGTGACACTGGAGGCGGCGGGGATGAGCGGGCCGGATGTGAGCCTTCACGAGCGGGTGGCCCGGCAGACAGCCCGGGTGCTGGCGGAGCTTAGGCCGCCGGCGTGGGAGGGCCCGGCGCTGGTGGTGGGGCTGGGGAACTGGAACATCACCCCCGACGCCTTGGGGCCTAAAACCGTGGCCCGGGTGCTGGTGACCCGGCATTTGGAGGGGACGCTGCCCCGGGAGCTGACCGGGGCCCTGCGGCCGGTGGCGGCCCTCAGCCCCGGCGTGATGGGCATTACCGGTATGGAGACCGCCGAAATCGTCAAGGGCCTGGTGGAGCGTATCCGGCCGGGGCTGGTGATTTGTGTGGATGCGTTGGCAGCCCGGGCGGCCCACCGGATTTATGCGGCCATCCAGCTTTCGGACACGGGGATATTCCCCGGCAGCGGCATGGGGAATCGGCGGCAGGAGCTAAGCCAAAAAACGCTGGGAGTGCCGGTGGTGGCGGTGGGGGTGCCCACGGTGGTGGACGCCGCCACGCTGGTAAACGACACGCTGGAGCGGCTGCGGGAGGCGGTGGCGGCGCAAAAGGGCGGCGGGCTTTCGGAGCCCATGCCGGGGCTGGACGAGGCGGAAAAATACCGGCTGGTGGCCGAGCTTTTGGAGCCCTATGGGGCCAATCTGTTTGTGACCCCCCGGGAAGTGGATGCCGCCGTGGACCGGCTGGCGGGGATATTGGCCAATGCGCTAAACTGGAGCCTACAGCCGGGGCTGGGGCCGGAGGACTGGAACCGCTTTGCCTAGGCCTTTCCCTGGGACGGCAGGAAGCCCTACAAAATAAAAAAGGGAGCCAACGGCTCCCGGGGAAATTTAGGGCAAAGGGAAGGGGCCAAAGGCTTAGGCTTCGGGCTCTTCTAAAACCGAGGTGCAGTGGGGGCAGCGGGTAGCCTCCAGCGGAATGTCGGTTTGGCAATAGGGGCATTTTTTGGTGGTCGGGGCCGGGGCGGGAGTAGGCTCCTCCTGCTTTTTCAGCTTGGTCAGGCCCTTCAGCATAAAGAAAATGACCAGAGCGATGATGAAAAAATCGATAACCTTGGAAATGAACTGGCCGTAGGTCAGCACAGCGGCCTGGGCATCGATGGCCTCCTGTAGGGTGGCGTAGTGGTTGCCGTCCAGCGCAATAAACAGGCTGGTAAAATCGACCCCTTTGGTAAACAGGCCGATGATGGGGGTGATGATATCGCTGACCAGCGAACTGACGATGGAGCTGAAAGCGCCGCCGATGACAACGCCAACAGCCATATCCATCACGTTGCCCCGTTGGATAAACTTTTTAAAATCGCCCAGAGTGTCTTTTAAAGCCATAATCTTCCTCCTTGCTGCAAAAATGTACGTAAAACCGTTACTTTTTGGGTTTTCTCGCTTTTAGTATAAACCGGAAGCGGGGTTTCGGCAACAGTTTTTTGCAAGGAGACAGAAAGGAAAGGGCCGGGATAAAAGCAGCTGGCCGGGGGAGCTGGTTTTCGATGGCGGGGGCGGCTGGCTGGCCCGTACCGGCCGGTTGGCCCCGGTTTGGCTGGCTTTTTTGATTACGGAAGCGATACGGGCGGGTTTGGCCGCCAGATTTGTAAAATAACAATTAAAATGCAAAGTTATTCCGAAATCCTGGCAAATTGTTTGGAAAGCGGTTGACGTTTGCGGAGGAGTGATTTATACTAAACGAAGAATGTGGAAAGGGGAGGTGATCGAATGGACGGCGGAGATAAGATACCGATACGAAGTAGAAAAACGGAATCGCTGACGCCGGCTCTTTCGAGTCACCGGACACCTTTTAGGCTGTTATAACCAATAGCCTTTTCGTTGTGTGCGCCTCTTTGCGTCGGCAGCTTCCGTTGCCGACGTTTTTTGTTTTGGGACAGGGGACGGCAGCCCTGGGGAGGGCATGGCCCCGGCGCCAGGCCCCACAGGGGAAGCGCCGCTTCTCCTGAATTTGAAAGAGGTGATACCCATGGAAGAGATGAACCGGTGGATTGACGAATATCTGGAGCTTTTGAAAAACGGAAAGTATGGGCAGCTAAAGGCGGAGCTGAACGATTTAAACCCTGCCGACCTGGCGGAGTTTTTTGAGGCGGTTCCGGCAGAAAAGCAATTGCTGGTGTTCCGGCTCTTGAGCAAGGACGCTGCGGCCGAAACCTTTTCGTATATGGATCCGGATATGCAGGAGAATCTGGTCCGCAGCATTACCGATTTGGAGCTGCATAACATTTTGGAAGAAATGTATCTGGACGATACGGTGGACTTTTTGTCGGAAATGCCGGCGAATTTGGTCAGCAAGATTTTAAAAAACACCGACGAGGACACCCGGAAGCTCATCAACCAATATTTAAACTACCCGGAGAATTCCGCCGGTAGCTTGATGACCAATGAGTACGTCCAGTTTTTGGAGGATATGAACATTGGGCAGGCTATGGCCCAGCTGCGGAAAACCGGACTGGACAAGGAAACCATTTATACCTGCTATGTAATCAATCGCTCTCGGGTTTTGGTAGGCGTGCTTTCGCTGCGGGAGATTTTGCTGGCCGACGACGCCCAGATGGTGCGGGACGTAATGGAGGACGACGTCATCAGCGTCACGACCCACGAGGACCAGGAAGAGGTTGCCGACCTGTTTAAAAAGTACGACCTGGTGGCCCTGCCCGTAACCGACGGGGAGAACCGGCTGGTGGGTATCATTACCGTCGATGACATTGTGGACGTTATCGAGCAGGAAAATACCGAGGACTTTGAAAAAATGGCCGCTTTGATTCCGGCCGAGGACGAGTACCTAAAGACCGGCGTGTTTACCCTGGCCAAAAACCGGGTGGTGTGGCTGTTGATTTTGATGATTTCCGGGACCATCAGCAGCTTTATCATCAGCGCCAATCAGGCGTTGGTGGCGCAGGTGGTGGTACTTTCCAGCTTTTTCCCCATGCTGATGGATACCGGCGGGAACGCCGGGAGCCAGGCGTCCACCCTGACCATCCGCGGCATTGCCCTGGGGGAAATTAAGCCCAGCAACATTTTAACGGTGTTGTGGAAGGAATTCCGGGTAGGCGTTTTGTGCGGCGCTGTATTAGGGGCCGTAAACTTTGTGCGGCAGACGGCGCTGCACTCCGCCGATTTTAAGGTGAATGTAACGGTCTCCATTACCATGGGCCTGGCGGTAGTGGTAGCCAAGTGCTTGGGCTGCTTGTTGCCCCTGGGCGCAAAAATGCTAAAGCTGGACCCGGCCCTGATGGCTTCGCCCCTGCTGACTACGGTGGTGGACGCCATTGTGCTGATGATGTTCTTTGGGC
>CAKTER010000074.1 GCA_934552695.1 uncultured Eubacteriales bacterium | reverse complement strand
CCTACGAGGAGGGGGCAGAAGCCGACCCGGAGGCCGAAACCGCTCCCTAATCCGACGCTCCGCTCCCACACAGGGCCGAAAGCTTTTATCCTGGCTTTTGGCCCTGTTTTATTTTTCCCTTTCTCTGCACAAAAAGGCAGCCTTTCGGCTGCCTTTCGTTTCCGTTTTCGGTTCGGGTCTCACATAGGGGATGGTATGTAGTTTTTCAGGATTTTGACAAAAGCTTAGGCCAGGGCAGCCCCCAGCTCCTTGCAGGCGTCCTTAGCCGCCCCGTCGGGAGCGTCGTTGCAAATAACAAAATCGCAGGCCAGGGCTGCGCCATCGTTTTTGCAGCGGGCCTCCCAGTTCCGCATCCACTCGCCGTCGCCCCAGCCATAGGAGCCGAACAAAGCGATCTTTTTGCCGCTCAGCTTGCTCTCGCAGGCAGTAAACATCGGCTCAAATTCATACTCCTCCAGCACTTCGGAGCCCATGGAGGGGCAGCCAAAGGCAATGGCGTCAAAATTGTCCATCTGGGCGGCGTCAAACTGGGCCGAAGTCAATACGGTCACATCGGCGCCCTTATCCTTGGCGCCGGCGGCTACGGCCTGGGCCATGGCCTCGGTGTTGCCGGTGCCGCTCCAAAATACGACTGCTACTTTGCTCATGTGTATACTTCCTTTCCTGTTTCAATCTCTTTTTATTGTCCCACAGCTACAATCAGCTGTTCCATGGGCTTTCCTTTGGCGTGCTGCTCGCAATACACCCGGGTGCATTTTTCGTACCGGCGAAAGGTTTTTTGGGCCTGCTCCGCATCGCCGTACACCTTCCAGCAGCCTACGCACTTGTAGTTGGCAGCCCGGTTTTCCATAAACCCCCGCACGTCCTCCGGCGGATAGCTTAAAAACAGGCCCACCTCGTGGGGAAAGCACTCCGTCTCCCCAAATTTTTGCACCAGCCGGGCAAGGCAGCGCCCCGGCGAGGCAACGGCATACCCCAGCCCCTCCAAAATTTCCCGGGCCTCGGCGCAGGACAAATCCCGTTGCAGCCGGGCCGGGCGGTACAGGTACAGCAGCGCCGTTTCGCCCCGGTAGCGCACCGGCAAAATTTGTACCCCCCGGCCGGAAAGCCGCCGGTTAAGCCGCCGCATTTCGGCATACAGTTCCTCCCGGGTAGCAAAACGGGCCGTAAACAGGCTACCGGTCTTTAGCCCCGCCAGCGTAGGGGAGCCATAGCGCACCAGCGTTTCATCCGGCATAGGTCGCCTCCGTTCCCAAGTGCTCGTTTAAAATCCTTTTTAAAGCGGACATGGAGCTGGAATGGGAACGGGCCACCACGGTCTCCCGGCTACGGGCCTCGTTCATGGCGCAGTGGAGCATTTTGTGGGACATGGTGCTGGTAAACAACACCATCAGGTCGGGGTTGCCAATCTTGTTTTTTAAATCGCTTTCCATTTTTACAAAAACCTTGGCCCGGCACCGGTAGGTTCGGCACAGGTCTTTATATTGCCGTACCATACATTCGTTGCCCCCAATGATTACAATACTCATACAGCGCCTCCTTTTGGTTAGAATTGTCTAATTGTTAGCTACGACTAACTTAAGGCTTTAAAAAAACCTTCTCCGGCAGCCGCACGCCGACTCCCCGGCAACGGGTTTTGCGTGGTTTTCGGTTTTATTTTTTAAAGCCAAACAGCCCCTTCTTTTCGTAAGGCTCCCTTTGGATGGAAAGCACGGTGTACCCGGTCTCGTCGATGGCCTGCCGCAGCCTTGCCTCGTCGATGTCCGTATCGGTCACAATCACGGTCTCGCCCTTGCTGCGGGACGAGCTGACCTTTTTCACCGGGAAGCTTTTCCGGATGGCGTCGTTCACATGGGCCTCGCACATCCCGCACATCATCCCGTCAATCTTTACCAGAATTTTTTCCAAGGTCAAATCACTCCATTTCCCGGCCTCCGGCTCCCGGCCGCTCCCCTCCGCCGTCTTTTGTTAGCTTCGGCTAACTATGGTGGGAGTATATCATACCCACCCCCGCCTTGTCAATCCTTTCCGAGGAAATTTTTTCCGTTCCCGTCAAGCGCCAAAGGAGGGGGCTTTGCACCCCAAGCAAAAGGGAAGCCGGCGGCGTCCTCCCCCTGGCTTCCCCTGCCTGTCGTTTCTTCTTTTTTACAAGCGTTTCTTCCGGTTACAGGCATTCCTTAATGGTCTCGATCTGATACACGTTATCGGCCAGCTCCTCCAGCGGCTCCACCATTTTTTCGCCGGTGACCAAAACCTCCATATATTCGGGCCGCCGGGCCACCAGCTGGCACAGCTCCTTCCCCGATAAAAAGTTCTCGGTCACAGCATCCATCACGCCGTCCAAAATCAGCACGTCGCACTCGCCGGTTTCGATGATTTTTTTCCCAAACTGGAAGGCGGTGGTCAGCTCCATCTGCATTTCCTGCCGGCTAGGCTCGGTCCCATCCTCCCGCTGCTTGGAAAAGCGGAACACCTTAAACTCCGGCTCGAACCGGCGCAGCGGCTCCAGCTCGGCAATTTTATTTCCGTCCAAAAACCGGACCATAATGACCTTTAGACCGTCCCCAATGGCTTTTAGGCCCTGGCCAATGGCCGACGTGGTTTTCCCCCGGCCCTCGCCAAAGTATACCGTCACATATCCCTTTTGCATTTTTTCACTCCCGTAAGCACTAACCCCGAAACCATTCGTTCCGGCTGTTAATTGTATCCAAAAACCCGGGGCCTGTCAACTCTTTTCCTCTGTTTCTGCGGGTTCCATCCCGTCTCCCACTTCCAGCTTGGCGGCCGATACCTCGTAGGCCATGCGCTCCTCCACCCCGTCCTCCCGCCGCTTGGTGTACCGGCGGCTTTGCACCCGCCCCCATAGCCGCAGGTGCGTCCCCACCGGCTGGGCCGCCGCATACCGGGCGTTGCGCCCCCATACAATGCAGGGGATGTAGTCCGACTTCCGATAGGCCCGGTTCACCGCCAACAGCAGGTCGGCAATCTCCCGGCCAAAGGGCGTGGTGCGGTACACCGGCGGCTTGCATAAAAACCCATCCAAAAAAATCTCGTTGGGCAGGGGCTCGGCGGCCTGCTGCTCCAACCGCTGGGCAAACACCGTTAACACCAGACGGCTGCGCTCCCCGTCGTACCGGTTATAGCTCCGCAGCTGCCCCGTCACCGTGAGGGGCGCTCCCGCCGCCAAAGCCGCCCCCGCTGCCAGCCGCTCCGAAACCGTCACCGGCAGCAAATCCTCGGCTGCGCTCAGTCGGGGTACCCCCAACACCAGCCGGTAAAACCCCTCGCCATACACCCGGTGGCTAAACACCCCCGGCTCCCGCACCCAACCGGCTACCGTAACCACATTGTTTTCCACACCCGTTTCCTCCCCCTGGTACAAGTTTTTTACTATCCTATGCACCGGGAGCGGCTTTCATACAGAACCGGGCCACGCAAAAAATGTCCTGCCTGCTGTAAGTTTTGATTGCACAAGATTGGTAGGAAATGGTATACTTGTTATGGAAACCAAACCCCAAGCTGCATAACAAGGAGGCAATTTATGAAAAAATCCAAAATTTTGGCTCTTACTCTGGCCTTGGCCCTCACCGCCGGGGCGCTCGGCGGCTGTATGACAAGCGGCTCTGTCGTTTACCGGAACTCTGCGGGCACAGTGGTGGATGCCGACCAGGAGACCTCCTCCGGCAGCATTTCGTTCCGGGCTTCCGATTCGGCAACTCTGGACGAGTTTAAAACCTTTGACGAGAATCGAGATAACTATTCGTTGACCGTTTCGAGCAGCAGCTCTGCTACGATTTCCCGGAAAAATGAGGATGGGACGACTACCCCCGCACAAAAAACCACCGACATCACCGTTTCCGACTTTAACTGGCCCACCTATGGACCGCCCGCCGACGATGCCACCGACCCTCCCGCTAGGCCCGCAGTCACCATCACCGTGAGATGGCGGGGATTGGAGCCCGGCACCTATGAGCTGGATGTTTCCGATATCTCCATCGACTATCGGGCCAATGACAACGCCGGCGTCGAGACCCATTCCCTCTCCATTGTCTCCAGGGACGAACTGACCTTTACCGTGCTCCCCGGCAGCACCACGCCTGACTCCGCCTATTTCTACTCCATCACCGCCCGGGCGGAGCATGGCGGCACCATTACCCCGGAACATAGCACCAGCGTGCAGGAGGGCCACAGCCAGACCTACACCATCCGGCCCGACGAAGGGTATGTACTCACCGACGTGCTGGTAGACGGGAAAAGCGTGGGGGCCGTGACGGAATACACCTTTGACCACGTTTCCGCCGACCACCGGATTGAGGCCCACTTTATCGCCGCCGACAAGCCGGAGGCCCCGGCCCTGACCGATGTGGCCGCCGATGCCTGGTATGCTGCCGATGTGGCCTTTGTCACCGAACAGGGCCTGATGCCCACCGAAAACGGAACCTTTGCTCCCGACGAGCCCACCACCCGGGCCACGCTGGTCTATGCCCTGTGGCAGCTGGCCGGAGCCCCGGTGGTAAACTACCTTTTGCCCTTTGCCGACGTAGCCGAAGATAGCGCCTATGCCGAGGCTGTCCGCTGGGCCGCTGCCGAGGGCATTGTGGCCGGGGTGGATGCCACCACCTTTGTTCCCGACGCTTCCGTGACCCGGGAACAAACCGCCGCCCTGCTGTACCGGTTTGCTAAACACCAGGGACAGGACGTGAGCGTGGGCGAGGACACCAATATCCTCAGCTTTGCCGACGCCCTCACCGTTTCGGACTATGCTTTCCCCGCCCTGCAATGGGCCTGCGGCTCCGGCCTGCTGCAAGGGGACGAGGCCGGGAACCTGCTGCCGGGCGGCACCTGCACCCGGGCCCACATGGCGGCCCTGCTCCACCGGCTGGCCCAGCCGATGACGGAAAGCGCCGAATAAAAAGACGGGACGCCTGCCCTTTCGGCAAAAATCCATCGACCCGACAACAACGCTCTTAAAACCAGAAATTGACCTTACCAAACCGGGAAGTCCCCCATCGGGCTTCCCGGTTTTTTCTTTCTCTCAGCACAGCGCCGCCGCTACGGCCGCCAGCACCGCCCCCACCTCCTCTGCCGCCGGAACGCTGACCCCAAACTCCTGGGGCTCCCATACCCCCGCCCGGCCGGGCAGGCTCCGCTGTAAGCAGCACTGCACCGCCAGCCTCCCCGCTTCCTCCCGTAGGCTGGAAACCGTCAGGGTAGCCCGGGGGTCCAACCCACAGGTCACCAGCCGGCCTCCGGCGGACAGGCCCTCCGGCAGCTCTGCCACTTCGTCCAGGTTCATCACCACCGCCGTTTGCGGCCCCAACCGGGCCAAAAGCTGTTCCTCCCAAAGGCTGTTCCCCAACGAAAGCAGCACCAACGCCCGGAGGTCTCCCGCCCGGGGCAGAACCGCCTTTTCCACCAGCACCCGGCCCTGTCCCCCCAGCAAATCCTCCAAGCACCGGGCGCAAAGAGCCGCTCCCCGGCCAACAACGCCGTAATAGGCCCCCGCTTTTTCCCTTTTTTCTTCTCCTTCCCTACCTTCCGGCCCCGGCTGCTTTTCGGTTTCCCACTCCATGGCGCACCTCCTGGGCCTAGTGTCCCAAATCCACCCCAACCTATACCTTTCCACAAAAAAAGGGAAGCGCTTTCGCACTTCCCTCAATCGCTTCCGGTCTTAATCTTACAGCATTTCGGCAAAGTCGGAGGGAATCACCGTGGTATTCCCCTCCAGTTTGGCCGGGGCCGACAGGCTCAGCTCGGTTTCGCCCATGGTCACCTTGTCGCTGTCAATGGTAAAGGTCAGCGTCAAATCGCCCTTGGTCAGCACAATGGGCTGGTCGTTGGCCGTCCATTTTACAGTATACCCGGCGGCTTCGGCGGTAGACCGCAGGCCCACCATGGTCACCTCGGCCGGGGTTTCTTCGTCCATACCGGTATGCAGCACCACCACCAGCGAGGGCGTGGTCTGGGCGGGGATGCTCTTGGTGGTGTTGGTGTAGCACACCAGCAGCTCCGCATTCTTCAGGTCATCGGCGCCGTACTTCTGACGGCTGCCCTCCACATCCAAAATCACGGTCTTTTCGTCGATGTTCAGCTGCAATTTGGCTTCGGCATTGGTCAGGGTGCTGTCGAACACACCGGAAACCGCATAGCTGCCGTTATCCAGCAGCACAAACCCAGCCACTTCGCTCACCTGCGGAGGCAGGCTCAGGGTCATGGGGGCGTTGGCGGCCAGCAGCACGCCCAGCTTATCGTTCACCTGTAGGGTATCCATATTCACCACTTCGCCGGTGCTGGCCTTCCAAACCTTTACGGCGCCGGGCAGGTTGCACACCAGCCCATCGTGTTCCCCGGCGGTCAAAACCACCTGCCAGGTGCTATCGTCGTTTTTGGTAATGCTTTCAACCGTCCCCTGCCACAGTCCGTATTGGGCCTGCTGGGCAACCGCTTCGCTATCCACGCCAAATTCCGGGTCAATCTCCATTCCCTCGGCGGGCTTAACCGCCTCGTCGGAGCCGGCCAAGGCAGGCAGGGCCACTGCCGAAGAAACCGCCAGCACACCTACGGTCATCAACGCATTCCATCTCATTTTCATAACTTCTTCCTCCTTAAAAATCCTGTCGTTCAGGGTGTATTTTTGTTTTTTCTGATACTATGACGGAGAATCGGCCCGCCGGGTTCCCGAAAATAAAAAAATATTTTTTTCGTCGATTTCGGCCCGGAACGGCTCCGTCACCGGCCGGTATTCGTACCCGCCAAGCTCTGTCGGGGGTCCGGAATTGGCCAGCCCCAGCTCGTATCGGGCGGACTCGGCCCGGACGTACCCCATCCCCCCGGCCACATACCCTTGAAAAGCGCTGCGATTCCAGCCCTTGGGCCACTGCGGCGCCTGCTCCGCCACCTGTTTTAGCTTTTCGGCCAGCGGCTGCGTCAGCCGAAAGTCGTAGCCTGCAACGCCGGCCGGAAGCCCTGCCGCCGTGTTCCAATCCTGATACACCACCGCTCGCACCCGGGGAAACCCGGTCAAGGCTTGGCACAAATCCCCCAGCTGCTCCCCCGCCTGCTCCCCCGTGTAACGGCTGCCCCGGTTCACAAACGAGGCAACCCCTACCCGCACCAGCAAGGGCTTTTGGCGCTGGTAGGTAAAATAGGCCTGCCGAAAGGCGCTTCCGTCGGGAGCCTCCCCCTCGGCCAGCACCGTAGCCGAAACCCAGTCTACCGCCTCATCCCCGGGATAGGACGCCGGGTCGGTTTCCGCCTCCCACACAAAAGCCGCCCAGTCCGCCCGGGCGGCAATCAGCTCCCGGGCCCGGAGATATTCTTCCCGCCGGGCTTCCGGGTCGCTCCTCCCCGCT
>CAKTER010000073.1 GCA_934552695.1 uncultured Eubacteriales bacterium | reverse complement strand
GGTCGCCCTTGGCCGCCCATCCCACCCGCTCGGCCTTGGTGGCAATCAGGCTTTGGTGGTTAATCATGTTCAGCAGCGCCGTTTCAATCAGCTGGGCCTCCATCACCGGGGCCGTTACCCGCAGCAGAGGCTCGTAAGGGAACACCACGGTTCCCTCGGGAATGGCGGCAATGTCGCCGGTAAACCGGAAGGTACGCAAATAGTCCAGAAATTCGGCCGAAAACAGCTGAAGCCCCGCCAAATACTCTACCTCCTCCGGGGTAAAGCGCAGGTTTTCGATGTATTCCACAACCTGCTCCAGCCCGGCGCAAATAGCAAAGCCATTGCCGCAGGGATTCTTCCGATAGAATACATCGAACACCACAATCCGGTCCTGCATGTTATTGGCCAGATACCCGTCCATCATGGTCAGTTCGTACAGGTCCGTCAGCAGGGAGAGCTTTGTCATATCCATAAGTAAACGTCCTTCTTTCCCAGGGTTTTCGTTTTATTTCTGGCCATTGCTGTCCATTGCTGTTCATTATACCCGCATTTTCCTTTGTTTTCAACCAAAATCGTCTTTACAAAATTTTATTCTTCAAGTATAATGCAAGGGATACGAAAAACGCTGTGAAAAGGACAGTACGCCCGAGGGAACCCCTCAGCGAGCCGGGGACGGTGCAAGCCCGGCGGAAGCCAAGCGGGCCGAAGATCACCTTGGAGCGGCGCAGGTGACGGAAAGCCGTGCTTTGCCCAGCCTGCGACGGCCCTCCCCGTTACGGAGCCAAAGCCGGACGCAATGCGTCAAGTCAGGTGGTACCGCGGAAGAAAGCCCTTTCGTCCTGTTGGACAAGGGCTTGTTTTATTTTTCGGAAAAAGGAGGCACATCTATGTACCAAAAAGTCCCGACAAGCATGGATTTTGTAGCCCGCGAGCACGAGATTTCTGCTTTCTGGAAAGAAAACGACATTTTTAAAAAGAGCATTGAAGCCCGGGAGGGCTGCCCGGTGTTTACCTTTTACGACGGCCCGCCCACGGCCAACGGCAAGCCCCACATTGGCCACATCATCACCCGGGCGGTAAAGGACATTATCCCCCGCTACCGCACCATGAAGGGCTACAAGGTGCTGCGGAAGGCCGGCTGGGACACCCACGGCCTGCCGGTGGAGCTGGAAGTGGAAAAAATGCTGGGGATTTCCGGCAAGCCCCAAATTGAAAGCTACGGGGTCGAGCCCTTTATTGAAAAGTGCAAGGAAAGCGTGTGGAAGTACGAGGGCGAATGGCGGCGGATGAGCGACCTGGTGGGCTTTTGGGCCGATATGGACAACCCCTATGTGACCTACCACAACAGCTACATCGAGTCGGAATGGTGGGCCTTAAAGCAGATTGCCGAAAAGGGGCTGCTGTATCAGGGCCACAAGGTGGTTCCCTACTGCCCCCGGTGCGGCACCGCCCTGTCCAGCCACGAGGTGGCACAGGGCTATAAGGACGTAAAAGAAACCTCGGCCATTGCCAAGTTCCCCGTGCGGGAGCGGGAAAAGGAATACCTGCTGGCTTGGACCACCACCCCCTGGACCCTGCCCTCCAACGTGGCTTTGTGCGTCAACCCCGGGGAAACCTATGTCCGGGTACGGGTAGGCGGCGAAATTTATATTTTGGCCGAGGCCCTGCTGAAATCGGTTTTGGGCGAGGATGCCGACGCCGAGGTGCTGGAATCCATGACCGGCGCCGAGCTGTGCGGCCTGCGCTACGAGCCGCTGTTCGACTTTATGGCCGACGACGAAACCGGGTTTCGGGTGGTGGCCGACAACTACGTTACCATGGACGACGGCACCGGCATTGTCCACATTGCCCCGGCCTTTGGTGAGGACGACGCCCGGGTGGGCCGCCAAAACGGCCTGCCTTTCCGGCAATATGTAAACGCCCAGGGCCACATGACCGAGGAAACCGGGCCCTTTGCCGACCTGTTTATTAAGGACGCCGATAAGCCCGTACTGGACTATTTGGAGGAGCACGGCCGCCTGTTTGCCGCCCTGCCCTTTGAACACAACTATCCCTTCTGCTGGCGCTGCGACACCCCGCTGATTTACTACGCCCGGGACACCTGGTTTATCGAAATGACCAAGCTGCGGGATAATTTGGTCAAAAACAACCGCACCGTCAACTGGATTCCCGAGAACATTAAGGAGGGCCGGTTCGGCAACTTCCTGGAAAACGTTATCGACTGGGGCCTGTCCCGGGAGCGGTATTGGGGCACCCCCCTGCCGGTATGGACCTGCACCTGCGGGCACCGCCACGTGGTGGGCAGCATTGGCGAGCTAAAGGAAATGTCCCCCGACTGCCCCGAGGAGATTGAGCTGCACAAGCCCTACATCGACCGGGTCCACCTGACCTGCCCGAAATGCGGCGGCCAAATGACCCGGGTCCCCGAGGTTATCGACTGCTGGTTTGACAGCGGCTCCATGCCCTTTGCCCAATGGCACTATCCCTTTGAAAACCACGAGCTGTTTCACGAAAACTACCCCGCCGACTTCATCAGCGAAGCCATCGACCAGACCCGGGGCTGGTTCTACACCCTCATGGCCATCAGCACCCTGCTGTTTGACCGAGCCCCCTACAAAAACGTACTGGTGCTGGGCCATGTGCAAGACAAAAACGGCCAAAAAATGAGCAAGCACAAGGGCAACGTGGTGGATCCCTTCGCCGTGCTGGGCAAGCAGGGCGCCGACGCCGTCCGTTGGTATTTTTACACCAACTCCGCCCCTTGGCTGCCCAGCCGCTTCTACGAGGAGGCGGTAAACGAAAGCCAGCGGAAGTTTATGGGTACCCTGTGGAACACCTATGCGTTCTACATTTTATACGCCGACATCGACCAGTTCGACCCCACCCGCTACGTGCTGGATTACGACACCCTGGCGCCCATGGATAAGTGGCTGCTATCCCGGCTGCAAACCCTGGTAACCTATGTGGACGAGAGCCTGGAGCAGTACAAGCTCACCGAGCCCGGCCGGGCCATGCAGGACTTTGTGGACGAGCTTTCCAACTGGTACGTTCGCCGGTGCCGCCAGCGGTTCTGGGCCAAGGGCATGGAGCAGGATAAGATTAACGCCTACATGACCCTGTACACCGCTTTGGTCACCCTGTCCAAGCTGGCCGCCCCCTTTATTCCCTTTATGACCGAGGCCATGTACCGGAACCTGGTGCTCTCCGTAGACCCCAAGGCCCCCGAAAGCGTGCATTTGTGCGACTTCCCCCAGGCCAATCCCGCCTGGATTGATAAGGAGCTGGAGGAGGATATGGCGCTGGTGCTCCAGCTGGTGGTTCAAGGGCGCTCTGCCCGGAACCTGGCCAACCGGAAAAACCGGCAGCCTCTGGCCAAAATGTACGTCCAGTCCGAAAAAACCCTGCCCGAAAGCTTCCAGAGCATCGTCGCCGAGGAGCTGAACGTAAAGGCGCTGGAGTTCGTATCCGATGCCGAGGCCTTTACCGGCTACCAGTGCAAGCCCCAGCTGCGGACCCTGGGTAAAAAGTACGGCAAGCTTGTGCCGAAGATTGGCCAGCATTTGGCCGAGGCCGACGGCAGCCAGATTGTAAAAACCTTAAAGACCGAGGGCGTGTACCGGTTCACCATCGACGGGGAGGCCGTGGAGCTGGGCCCCGACGATGTGCTGACCCAAACCGTGGAAAAGGCGGGATACTACACCATCAGCGATAAGGGCGTTACCGTGGTGCTGGACGCCAACCTTACCGACGAGCTGGTGGAAGAGGGCTTTGTCCGGGAGCTGGTGAGCAAGCTGCAAACCATGCGGAAAGAGGCCGGGTTTGAAGTAACCGACCGCATTGCCGTCACCCACGAGGGCAGCCCGAGGATTGAAGAAATTTTTGCCCGCAACAGCCGGCAGATTTTGTCCGACGTGCTGGGCGATGACCTGGCCGTTGGCGCCAAGGGCTATGTAAAGGAATGGAACATCAACGGCGAGACCGTCACCCTTGGAGTGGAAAAGCGGTAAGCCTATTTCCTTTTGTCCCAACGGAAAATAAAAATGGAACGGCAAAAACAAATCTTGACAGGGGTACACCATGAAAAAGAAGTATCTGAGTTTATTGCTTACTATTCCTCTGGTTCTGGGGGCGCTGACCGGCTGCGCCAACAATACGAAGGAAGCGGGCGGCTCCGGCGAACCGGCTGCTGCCGGGGATGAGACCGCCGCACCCGCCGGAGATACGGCCGCACCCGAGACCACAGCCCTTTCCCACACCTACACCACCCGCTTCAGCGAGGTCAATCAGATCACGGCACCCACCTTTGCCTTCGACTACCCGGAAGGGTGGGTCATTGAGAGCGAGACCGTGGAGCCCACCTCCGAAGAGGTGGTGCTGTCCAACCAAAACGGGGTCACCATCACCTACTGGAACTTTGGAGCCATGCGGGAGCTGACCGGCCCCACCCGGGAGATCAACGACGTCACCGTCACCGCCGTAGCCGATGCCGGCTTTGTTCCCGGCGTAATTCAGGCCACCGATTATTCCGACCTGGGTGACTTTATGGTGGCCCGCCTCGAGACCACCGGGCAGTACGATGCCGCCAGCGGTCAGGAGGTCGAGGTACTGGAAAACGGCAGCGTGCGGTATGCGCTTTTGCCCAAGGATCAGGTCGGCGAGACCCAGGAATGCATTATCCCGCTGCTGCCCACCTTCTCCTTCTGGTACGGCGGTCACATTTCCCTGATCGCCCGGACGACCAACGCCGATTTTACGGAGCAGGAGGTTCAGGAGGTCGTGGCCATTCTGGCCAGCTTCCGGGATACGGCGGAGACCGCCAGCCTCACCGAGGGACCCCAGGCATCCGCCGGGGCGCTGCAATCCCTGGACGACCTGTGGGACAAGCTGGCAGGCGAATGGGTCCTGTCGGATTTCTCCTACCGGGGCAAGAGCACGTCCTTTAACGCCCACACGCTGGTATTCCAATACCAAAAGGGCACGCCTCTCCTCCATCGGGATTACGAGGGGGAACAGCCTCTGAATGCGGACGATGTGATCTACGGGTTCGAAGCGGTCAACGCCGCCCATTACAAGCTCTATGTATATCAACGGGGCAGCTACGGAAACGATGATGGCCACTGGACCGACGAAGTGGCCGCCGCCTGGTGGGATGTGGACATCAGCAGCCTGGCCGACGGCGAGCTGACCCTGACCTGGACCATCGACTGGGAGGACGAACCGCTGGATAACTACAATGTGTTCCACTACACTCTGAAAAAATAACAAAGGGGCGGAACGGGTTCGGCAATTTTCGCCGTTCCCGGCCGCCGGAGCTCTCATGCCCGGCGGGGTCCCGGCTTTTAAGCACATTTTGTAAATCCGGAATAGAAAAAACAGAGAAAACAGGAGACCTTCCGGCCTCCTGTTTTTTTGCTGTACACAAGGAAAATCGGAGAAAAACCGCTAAATTTCTCTCCTAAATTTGAGATGCGACCCATTCCCTTTGGACTCCCAATTCAAACCTGCGCAGGCTCGGCCCGGTTACAGCCGCCGGATGCCTTCCCACACCCCCATCATCCCCTCGGCGGGGATTACCTTGGCGGCAATCCGGTGCAGGCTGCACACAATCCCCGGCGTAGACACCGGGAGCCCCAACCGGCTATCGTGCAGGGCCCACCGGGCCACGCTTTTTTCCCGGCTGGCCAGGGGGAAATGCCGGATGTAGCTGCTGTTTTTGGTTTTTTGCGCCGTCGCAATAAACTCCGTATCCTTAATCCAGTAGGGGCACACCGCCGTTACCGTAATCCCCGTCCCCCGCAGCTCCCACCGCAGGGCCCGGCTAAACCGGTACAAAAAGGCCTTGGTGGCGGCGTACACGTTCAGGTAGGGAAAGGGCTGGAAGGAGGTGGTGGAGCAAATTTCCAAAATCCGGCTGCCCCGGCCCATATAGGGCAGGGCCAGCAGGGTCATATCCACCGCCGCCCGGCAATTCAAATCCATCATGCGGTCGCAATCGGCGATGGAAATATCCCGGTAGCTGCCGATTTTTCCAAACCCGGCGGCGTTGATGAGCACCTGCACCCGGGGCTGCTCCACCGCCAAAAGCTCCCGCAGCGTATCAAAGCTTTCCCTCTCAATCAAATCGAGGGGGAGCACCCGCAACGGTGTTTTCACCTGCCGGGCCAGCTGCTCCAGCCGCTCCTTCCGCCGGGCGATGACCCAAATCTCGTCCAGCCCCTCCTGCTGTGCCAGCTGCCGGACAAACTCGCCCCCCAGCCCGCTGGAAGCCCCGGTGACAATGGCAATCCCACGGCCCCCGGCGGCCGGCCCCGCCTTGGCAGTCTTTTGGCTTTCCCCCGGCGCCGTCCGCTTTTCCTGTTTCCATTCCATGGCACTCTCTCCTTTTTAAAAAGGTTCTTCCCCCATTGGTATGCCCAGCTTTTGCATTTTTTTATACAAGCCCGACCGGTGGAGCCCCAGCTGCCGGGCCGCCCGGGTCACGCTGCCGCCGCATTGGGCCAAGGCCGCCTCGATCTGCTCCCGCTGAAAGGCCTCGGTGGCCTCCCGCAGGGTCCCCGGCACCCCGGCTCCCGGCAGCGCCGTCCTGCGCCGGGGCCGTTCCCTCTCGCCGGGCTCCTCCCCGGGAAACACGTCCCCCAACGTCCGGGCCACGTCCTCCCCGGTGAGCAAATGCCCCTCGGTGGTCACAAACAGCCGCTCGATAAAGTTTTTCAGCTCCCGCACGTTCCCGGGCCAAGGATACCGCAGCAACGGCTCAAAGGCGTCGGTCGTCAGCAGCTTATCGGCCCCGTACTTTTTGTTTAAATACTCCAAAAACGACACCGCCAGCGGCAAAATGTCCTCCTGCCGGGACCGCAGGGGCGGCAGCCGCAGGGGAATCACATTCAGCCGGTAATACAGGTCGGCCCGAAACTCGCCCTTTTCCACCATCTCGCTCAAATCCCGGTTGGTGGCGGCAATAATCCGGGTGTTGGTTTTCCGGATTCGGTTGCCCCCCACCCGCTTCAGCTCGCCGCTTTCCAGCACCCGCAGGAGCTTGGATTGCAGGGGCGGGGACAATTCCCCTACCTCGTCCAAAAACAGGGTGCCGCCGTCGGCCACTTCAAACAGCCCCAGCTTCCCCTCCCGGCTGGCCCCGGTAAAGGCCCCCCGCTCGTAGCCGAAAAACTCGGCCTCCATCAGCTCCCGGGGGATGGCGGCGCAGTTCACCGGTACAAATATGGCCCCGGCCCGGGGGCTGTTTTGGTGGATGTACCGGGCCAGCACCTCCTTCCCCGTCCCCGACTCCCCGTACAGCATCATGGTGCTGTCGGCAAAGGCCGCCTGCCGGGCCAGCCGCAGCACCTGCCGCATCGCCCGGCTTTCGGCAACCACCCGAATCCCCCCGCCCGTTACCAGGTCGTAGGCCCGGCGCAGCCCGGCCCGCTCCTGCTCC
>CAKTER010000072.1 GCA_934552695.1 uncultured Eubacteriales bacterium | reverse complement strand
GCCCTTTTGCAGGGCCACCAGCCCCGTTTTGGCAATTTCAATAATCCCGTAGTGGGTCAGCATTTCAATGGCCAGGTCAATCATTTCCGGGCGGCGGCAAATTTGCAGGGTCACGGAGGAATGGCTCATATCCACAATGGTGCCCTCCATAATGTTGCAAATATCCACAATCTCCCCCCGGTTGCCGGTGGTGCAGTTCACCTTAATGAGCAGCAGCTCCCGGTGGATGGTGTTGTCCATATCCAGCACCTGCACCTTAATCACATCCACCAGCTTGTTCAGCTGCTTTTCAATCTGCTCAATAATCCGGCTGTCCCCGCTGGAAACCACCGTCATCCGGGATACCAACGGGTCCTCGGTCTCGCCTACCACCAGGCTTTCGATGTTATACCCCCGGCGGGCAAAGAGCCCCGCCACCCGGGACAGTACGCCGGCCCGGTTTTCTACCAAAATCGAATAGATCTTTTTCATCCCAAGCCCTCCTTACTGTACCGTTTCCATGGGGTCAACCAAAATTTCCATGAGGCACGAGCCCTCGATGCTCAAAAACTTATCCAGCGCCGCTTCCATTTCGTCCTCGGTATGTACCCGGATAAAGGGCACGCCATAGGCGGCGGCAATCATCTCCAAATCGGGGCTGCCGGTCAAATCCACACCGGAGTACCGGTCATGGTAGTTGTTGTGCTGGTATTCCCGCACCAGCCCCAGATAGTTGTTGTGCATAACCACCTGCTTCACGGGGATGTTGTATTGCCGGATGGTAGCCCACTCCATCATGCTCATCTGGAAGGCCCCGTCCCCGGCCACCGCCACCACCTGCTTATCAGGGCAGGCGGCCTTGGCGCCCATGGCCGCCGGCAAAGCGTAGCTCATGGTGCCCATGCCGCCGGTGGTCAAAAACTTGCCGTCCTTTACAATATAGTTCCCCGCCGACCACATCTGGTTTTGCCCCACATCGGAGGTATACACGGCGTCGTCCGCCAGCTTTTCGCACAGCCGTTTTACAAAGTGAGGGGCAAACACATAGCCCTCCCGGCGGGGCTTCGGCGGCACATAGTCCCGCTTCCAGCCGTTGAGGGTCTCCACCCATTCCGGGTGGCCGGTGGGCTGGCACTCGTCGATAATCTGCCGCAGCACCTGCTTGGCGTCCCCCACCAAGGGGATGGTGGTGCCCAAGTTTTTCCCAATTTCCGCCGGGTCCACGTCAATGTGGATGACCGTGGTGTTTTTCTCGATGGCGTGGGCCTGGCTCACCGCCCGGTCGGCTACCCGGGCCCCCACAATCACCAGCAGGTCGCTTTCGTACACCGCCCGGTTGGCGTAGGGCTTGCCGTTGTTCCCCAGCATCCCAAAGTACAGGGGATGGTCGGAGGGCATGGAGCCAATCCCCATCATGGTGTTGATAACGGGAATGCCCTGCTTTTCGCACAGCTCCCGGATTTCCGCCTCGGCATGGGCCAGCAGCACCCCGCCGCCGGAGCAAATGACCGGGCGCTTGGCCTCCTTTAAGGCCTTGGCCACCTTTTTCACCTGCATATTATGGCCCTTTACTGTGGGCTTGTAGCTGCGGATGGAAACCTCCTTGGGGTATTCGAAGCTTAGGGTGCTGTTTTGGATATCGATGGGCATATCAATCAGCACCGGGCCCTGCCGCCCCGTTCCGGCAATGTAAAAGGCCTCTTTAAACACCCGGGGGATGTCCTTTACGTCCTTCACCAAATAGGAATGCTTAATAAAGGGCGCACAAGCCCCCGTAATATCCACTTCCTGGAACACGTCCCGGCCCAACAGCTCGGTTTTGACCTGGCCGGTAATGGCCACCAGGGGGATGCTGTCGGCATAGGCCGTGGCCAGCGCCGTCACCAGGTTGGTAGCCCCCGGGCCGCTGGTGGCTACGCACACCCCGGGCCGCCCCGTCATCCGGGCATAGCCGCTGGCCGCATGACCGGCGTTTTGCTCTGCCCGCACCAGCACCGTGCGAATCTTCGAATCGTATAAGCTGTTAAAGAAAGGAGCGATGGCTACGCCCGGATACCCGAACAAAGTCTCGACGCCCTCCAATTCCAGACATTTCACCATGGCGTCTGCGCCACTCATTTTCATTGTCCTCACTCCTTATTTCCCCTGCTTTCCCCTCACCGGGGCTTGAAATTTTAATTATTTATTATAGCAGGTTCCCGGCCCGCTGTCCACAGGTTTACCCGCCAAATCCCCGGGGGACAGGGCTTCTTAAGAAAGCCTTTCGCTTTGGCCCCTTCGGTTTTTGTCCCAAAAAGGAGAACTTCCCCCACAGGCTTCGACAGGCTTTTTGCCCGGCCCCTGCTATGATAAGGCCAAAGCACCCAAACAACTATTTTATGGGAAGGACGGCGACCCTATGCGTTTTATTTTTGACGAGGACAGCCAAAACTTCGGCTGCCAAACGCCTCCCGCAGCCCCACCGGAGCAAACCCGGCAGGTTGGCCAGCCGGAGGAGGCCTTGACCATTTATCTGGAGGACTACGTGTATGCCTATTTAAAGGAGCTGGCCCAGGGCGACCGGGAGCATTTGGCGGTGCTGGTGGGCCGGGAGGTGGCGGGGGCCGCCCCGTCCCTGTGTATCAGCGGGGCCATCCGGGGCCGCTACACCCAAACGGTCAACGGGCTGGAATGCTTTACCCCCGAGACCTGGGCCGATGTGGAGCGCCAGCTTTCCCAAAGCTTCCCCGGGCAGGCGGTGGTGGGCTGGATGCACAGCCAGCCCGGGTTCGGCACCTTTTTGGCCGCCCGGGACGAGGCCTTTCACCACAGCCGGTTTTCCGGGGCCCGGCAGGTGCTGTTTTTACGGGACCCCGCCGAGGATTCCGACGCCTTCTTTATCAACGACCCGCAGACCGGGGCCCTGCGGCAGGCCCGGGGCTACTTTTTATACCTAACCGATACCCCCTCGGCAGAGGCCTATGCCACCGGCCGCCTCCCCGGAGCCGACCCGCCCCCGCCGGAGCCCCGGCCCGACGCCGCTCCCCGCATCCGCCGGATTTTGCGAAGCAAGGAAGAGCACCGGCAACGCACAGAGCTGCGGTTCACCCTGCTGGCCGCCGTGTCGGGGGTGCTGTGTCTGGCCTGCCTGTCCCTCTCCCTCACCGCCTATACCAATCAAGGCCGGCTGCGGCAGCTGGAGGAGGGGGTTGCGGCGGCTTACTCGCTGGCCCAGGAGGCCCGGACAGAAACCCGGGCGGTCTTTGCCTCCCAAAATGCCGCCGGGGAGGCGGACGAAGCCGGGGCCGGACAAACGGCCGGGGAGGCTTTGGCCGGGAGCGGCGCCATCCCCATTTTGGCCGGGCCGGAGGGCGCCCGCACCGGAGACCCTGCCGCAGACGCTTCCGACGGCAACGCCGCAGCACCGGATAGCGGCCCGGAAAGCCTACCGGCGGAAAGCCCGGCTTCGCTTGGGGAGTCGGGTGCCGCGCCCCCTGCCCAGCCGGTGTTCTACACCGTGCAGGAGGGGGACACCCTCACCCGGATTAGCTGGAAGTTTTTCGGGAGCGGGGAAAAGGTGGACGAGATTATGGCCTTAAACGGGCTCACCGACCCGGACATCATTTATTATGGGCGCACGCTTCAGCTGCCCCAGCCCTAAGCCCCTCCTTCGCATTTCCTCTTCCAAAACCCAAAAACCCTTCCGCAGGCATTTCCGCAGAAGGGTTTTTGGGTTGGTTTTTACTTTTTCTTTTCGCCGTTGTCGCCCCGCATCCGGGAGCTAAACACCGAAAACACCTTTTCCTTAAAGGTCTTTTTCTTTTTCAGCTCCAGCCGGGCCCCGGCAATGCTGACGATGTATAGGCCGGCAATCTCCACCCGGTAGGTCTTTTTGGGCACCAGCGCCTCAAACACCGGCTGATCGCACATCAGGGTGAAAATTTTGGGGCCCACCTTTGCCTTGACCATGCACATTTTCGACATCCGGCTCATTTTCCCCAGCTGGTCGTACACCTGCTTCCCCAATAGCTCCGGGGTAGGCCGGGCCCGCTTTTTGTCGATGACAAAAATTTGGGCGGTGGTTTTGGTGCTGGCAATCATATCCTCGGCTTCGTACATCCGCTTGGTCATTTTGCGGTTATAGCGGTACAGCAAAAAGGCTGCCACGCCGATAATGGCCATGCTGATGATAAACATATCCATTGAACTCACGAAACTTCCTCCTCCGTGTCGTTAAACATTCCTTTCTATTTTAACATCGAATCGGCGTTTAGGGAAGTCCCATTCTTAAAAAAGTCGCAAACTTTTTTAGACATTCCCCCCGGATTGTCCTTTGACGGCTCCGGGCCTCCCCGGTAAAATTGTAATATCACAAACAGGAGGAAAAATATGTCCAACGCCATTTTTACCCGGCCCGGCCGGGTAGGTTACTTTGATACCGACGCCCGGCACCGGCTGCTGCCCCAGGGGATTTTGCTCAACTTTCAGGAAATGGCCATTGCCCATTCCGAAGATATCGGCGCTTCCATGACCGTTTTAAACGAACGGCACCGGGGCTGGGCCGTAGGCTTTTGGCACGTAAAAATCCACAAGCCCCCCGTCTACACCCAAGCTCTGCGGCTTTCCACCTGGGTGCCCCGTATCCGCAAAATGCAGGCCGTCCGCTGCTTCACCATGGATTCCGAAGCCGGGGAGACCTTGTGCTCGGCCATGAGCCTGTGGATTTACATGGATTTGGAAAAGCGCTGCCCCGCCCTGCTGCCGCCGGAGCTCATCGAGGGCTACCAGTTCGATGCCCCGGTGCCCTTTGCGGAGCGGTTTATTTTGCCCAAAAACGCCGGCGGCCTCCCTCTGCCCGGCTACGAGCTCACCGTCCACCGGGGGGATACCGATTCCAACGGCCACGCCAACAACCTGCGGTATATGGAATGGGCCATGGAATGCGTGCCCGACGACCTGTACGAGACCGGAAATTTGGAAGCCTTTAAGGTGATTTACCGCAAGGAATGCTACCGGGGCAGCCGGGTTGCCATCCGGGCTTTTCGGGAGGATGGCCCCACCGGCTCCACCATCAACGTTTTTCTGCACGAGGACGACGAAAGCGGCCCGGTACTGGCCCAGGTACAGCTTTGCTACCGCTGCTAAGGGCCAAAAGCGCCTGGGAGGGCCCGTAAAACAGCCACATCCACCGGCCCAAGCTCCACACCGGCCAGGCGGTGTTATACAGGGCCACACAAAGGTCGCAGCCCACAAACAGCCAAAAGCCCACCGCCCGTAAAACGTCCGTCCGGCGGCGGCTTTGGCAGGCCACCCGCACCCCCAGCACCGCATTTTGCAACAGTAGCGCTCCGTAGGCCCCGGCCACAGCCAACAGCAGCCGGTCCGCAGGGGCCAAAATCAAAATCCCCACAAAAAGCAGCCCCGGCCACAGCGCCCCCAGGGACTGCTTTTTCGTAGGTGCGCCGCCCGCCCGTTTTTCCAAAAGGTCCCGCAAGTACACCAGCTGCACAACGCAAAAAATACAAACGCCTGCCGTAAAATACGGCGTAAACAGCAGCAAAAAATCGCAAACCACCGTGAAAGCAGCGCCCCACCGGGTTTGCCCCCGGGCCAAAAGGGCGCACAGCGCCACCAACGCCAGCTTGCACCCGTCGGCAGGCAGGGGCGCACCCCCAAAGTCCGCCGCCAAAATTAAAAGGTACAGCGTTGCCGCCGCAAGCCAGCCCAGCCGTCGGCCACTTTCCGTTTTTTTCGTTCGGTTTTTCACAACTTCCCAACCTCCCCGCCGGATATTTTTTGCCGGGCCGTACAAACTATACAGGCAGTCCGTTCCCCACAAACGGAGGAACCCTATGAAAAAATTGCACTTGGGGCGGCTGGCCCTAACCCTGGGCTTTTGCCTGCTGGCCTTGCCCGGCTGCGGCGCCAAAACCGACTCGGCTGACAAAACCGGGCTGGAGACCAAAATGGAGGAGGCCGGGGACAAAATCAAGGACGCCGCCGAGGACATGAAAGACCGGATGGAGGACGGCACCAGCCCCGCAGAGGAAAAGCGAACCGGCCAGGCCACCAACCCAAAGACCGGAACCAGCTGGAACACCGGCAGCAATGCCGCCGGGAGGAACGGCTCCACCAGCGGCGTGTATAACGCCAACGGCTTTCGGGAGGGCAGCGGTATTTTAAACCCGGCCACGGCCCAAAGCGCTGCCCGTTCCGCCTCGACGAAAAACGTGGTGCCCAACGTCACGGTAGGCCCGGGCCCCTATGTGGACCCGGTGAACGGCACCGGCTGGACCCCCACCGGGGCCTACGAGGGGACAAACCGCACCTCTCAGGCGGCCCTGAACCGGGAACGGTAACCCCGGCGCCGGCCAAACAAAGCCAAAAGGCTCCCCAAGGGGAGCCTTTGTCATCAACTCATCTCTTCGATCATCCGGCTCCGCAGGGCATGGAGACGCTCCGACAGGTCCACCGGCACCGCATGGGGGTTTTTCAAGCGCTTATGCTCGGCCCACAGCGTATCCAGCTCTCGCTTACATACCTGCTGCAGCTCCATGGTGCTGGGGGAGGTATACACCCGCTTCCCTTTTTCAAACACAGGAATCAGTAGCTCCCGCACGGTAAAGCTGCCGGCGGGCAGGCGCATTTTTTTCCATTGGGCGGAGCGATCCCGCAGCAGCAGGGGCTCGGTCTCATCGATGGTGTCGTCGTCCAGGGCAATAATGTCCGCCTTAATCTTCCCCGTGGCCTTGTCGTAAATCCGCAGCACCTTTTTCACCCCGGGGTTCGTTACCTTTTCCGGGTTGTTGGACAGCTTAATCTTGGGGGTAAAGGTTTTCCCGCCGTCCTCGCTTTCCGCCGCCAGCTTATACACCCCGCCAAAGGCCGGGCAGTCGTCGGAGGTAATAAGCTTCGTGCCCACGCCCCACATATGGATTTCGGCCCCCTGCAGCTTCAGGCTGGAAATCAGGTTTTCGTCCAAATCACTGGAGGCGCTGATTACCGCATCGGGAAAGCCCGCCTCGTCCAGCATTTTCCGGGCCTCTTTCGAAAGATAGGCCAAATCGCCGCTATCCAGCCGGATGCCATAGTTCTTTAAAGGAATCCCCGCCTCCCGCATTTCCCGAAAAACGGTGATGGCGTTGGGCACCCCTTGTTCCAGCGTGTTGTAGGTGTCCACCAGCAGGGTACAGGCCTGGGGGAACTTTTTGGCATAGGCCCGGAAAGCCGTCAGCTCGTCGGGGAAGCTCATGACCCAGCTATGGGCATGGGTTCCCTTGACGGGGACGCCAAACATTTTCCCGGTAAGCACGTTGCTGGTGCCCACGCAGCCGCCAATCACCGCCGCCCGGGCGCCGTAGGTTCCGGCGTCGGGGCCCTGGGCCCGCCGCAGGCCAAATTCCAAAACCGGGTCGCCCTTGGCCGCCCATACCACCCGCTCGGCCTTGGTGGCAATCAGGCT
>CAKTER010000071.1 GCA_934552695.1 uncultured Eubacteriales bacterium | reverse complement strand
GTGTCCGTTACAGGGCTTTGGTATCCCATATAGTTCCACTTTCCGTCGGAACGGAACAGCGCCCGGTAGTCCGGGGCCTCCGACAGCGAAAACCCGCCCAAAAACAAATCGAACTGCCCCTTTTGCAGCCGCTGCACATAGGTGTCGTAGGGCACGCTGACAATTTCAACCTGAATGCCCACCACCTCCAGCGCCGCCCGGATACTCACCGCCGCCCGCAACCGCTGGGTATTTTCCTCGTTGACCAACAAGGTCAGGCTCAGCCGGTCAAAAAAGGCATTGATGGTCTTTTCCCGGTAGCCGTCGCCGTTTACATCCGTCCACCCGGCCTCGGCCAATAGCTCCCGGGCCTTTTCGGCATCGTACACATACACCCGGGTTTGGTTTTGGGCCAGCCAAGAGGAAAGAGGGAGGGGCCCCTCGCACAGCTCCAGCTCCCCCAAATAGGCCCCGGCGGCAATTTCCTCCCGGGGGATGGCATAGGCCACCGCCTGCCGAATCCGGCTATCCAGCAGCGTGGCGCTGCGGAACGAAAAGCCCAGGGCCTCGTACTGCCCGGTAGCCACCGGCACCGCTTGTACCCCGGCCTGCTCCCACACCTGATCTGTCAAAAATACATCGGTAATCCCCTGCTCAAACGCACACTGGGCCGCCGCCGTATCTTTTACCAAAATCACCTGCACGGCGTCTACGTGGGGCCGTGCGGTAAAGCTATTCTGCCGGCCCTCCAAAATCAGCTCCTTCCCCTGCCGGAACGAAGCCACGGCAAAGGGCCCGTTCCCCATAGGGGCCAGGTCTTTGGCGCTGCCCACCGCATTGCCGCCGCCATAATAGGCCGCCGAAATCACCGGGAACACCAGCGCATGGAGGTTCCCGCCGGTACGCTCTTGAAAGGTTATGGTCACCGTGCTGTCATCCACCCGGGCATACCCGGCCATTTTATCCAAGCAGGGCCGGTACACGCTGTCCGCCGGGCCCGCCGCCAGGGTATCCAGCGAATAGACCACGTCCGCCGCTGTAATCGCCGTGCCGTCGTGCCAGGTTTTGCTGGTATCCAGCCGCAGGGTCAGCACCGTACCGGTGGCGTCGTAATCCCAGCTTTTGGCAATATGCGGCACAACTTTTCCCGTTTCGTCCCGCTGTGCTAAGGGTTCAAATACCAACGAAAGCACCCGGTCCACCGTCACATCCCGGTTTAGCAGCGGGTTCAGGGTACGGGTCACGTTCATGGAAAGCCGCAAAGTCCCTCCCTCCTGCCAGGTGTTTTCCACCGGAAGAGTCGGGTCGGTATTCGGTTCCGGGCTGTTGTCCCGGTTGGCACACCCCGCCAGCAGCAACGCCGCCAGCAGGACGGGGATAATCCGTTTCATGCTAACTCCTTACCAAAGCTTGCTCTCGTACAGTTTTTCGTAAATGGTCTGCCGCACCAAAACCGTTTCCACATAGTCTGCCGTTTCGGGATAGGGAATCTCCTTAAGCGTTTTCCCGTCGTCGCTGTACTCCGGCTGGGCCAGCCACCGGGTTACGTTCCCCTCGCCGGCGTTATAGGCTGCCAGCGCTGCCGAAAGCGAGCCAAACTGCTGATATAGCCGGGCCAAATACCAGCAGCCGATGCGGATGTTGGTGTCAACGTCGTACAGGCTGCTTTCGGTATAATCCTCCAGCTCCAAGTTTTCTGCCGCCCAGCTGCCGGTGCTGTGCAAAATCTGCATCAGTCCCCGGGCGTCCTTTAACGAATTGGCCTCCGGGTCAAAATCGCTTTCGGTTTTAATGACGGCATACACCAGCGACCGGGGCAGGTCGTACTCGGCCGCCCATTGCTCCACCGCCGCCCGGTGCTCCCGGGGGTACATATGCGGCAACCAGACCAGGCGAAAGCCCAGGCCCGCCACCACAACGCAAAGGAGAAAAACCAAGGGCCCCACCCAGCCGGGGCGCTTTCCCTTAGCGCTTTTCATGGCACAAAGCGTCCAGCTGTTCCTCGACATAGGCCAAATCCAGGCTGTTGTCGATAATGCTGTGGGCGTACCCGGCATAGCTTTCAAACTTCTCCTGGGAGGCCAGCCGCCGTTCCGCCAGCTCCCGGCTAATCCCATCCCGTTCCATAATCCGATGGATGCGGACCTCCTCCCGGGCAAATACCGCCCATACCTCGTCGCACATCGCCTCTACCGCTTCGGAAAACAGCGGGACGTCCAGCACAATGCGCCGGTATTTATCCGGCTGCCGCCGGGCGGCGTCCATTTCCCGCAGCACCACCTCCTGCACCCGGTGATGGGTACAGCGGTTTAAGTAGGCCAGCTTTTCGGGGTCGCCAAACACCACTTCCCCCAGCTTTTTCCGGTCGATTTCCCCGGCTCCGTCCAAAATTCCCGTGCCAAAGTACTCCACAATATCCCCGTAGGCCGGGCCGCCCTTTAAAATAATATCGTGGGCAATTTTATCGCAGTCGATGGTATAGGAGCCCCGCTGCTGCAGCAGCCCGGAGATTACGCTTTTGCCGCTGCCGGTTCCCCCGGTCAACCCGATTACTTTCATGGTTTTCCCCTCTTTTTCATTTCGTTTCGTACCAGTTTTTCCCTGTGTGGACGTCTACCACCATAGGCACCGAAAGGGTTGCCGCCCCCTCCATTGCCTCTTTCAGCAGCTTGCCCGCCGCTGCAGCGTCGTCCCGATGCGCCTCTATCAGCAGTTCGTCGTGAACCTGCAGCAGTAACCGGGCCCGGAGCCCGCTTTCCCGCAGGGCCCGGTCGGTTCGGAGCATCCCCAGCTTCATAATATCCGCCGCCGTCCCTTGGATGGGCATATTCATAGCCACCCGTTCCCCAAAGGAGCGCTGCACAAAATTCGAGGCCCGCAGCTCGGGCATGGGCCGCCGCCGATGGAAAATGGTGGTCACATACCCGTTTTCGTAAGCGTCCCGAATGGTTTTGTCCATGTATTCTTTAATTTTGGGATACCGGGCAAAATAGCTTTCGATATAGCTTTCGGCTTCCTTCCGGCTCACCCCGATATCCTGGGCCAGGCTGAAGGCCCCAATGCCGTAAATAATCCCAAAGTTTACGGCCTTGGCGTTGCTCCGCTGGAGGCTGGTCACCTGGTCGAAGGGCGTATCGAACACCTGGGAGGCCGTCAGCCGGTGGATGTCCTGCCCCTGCCGGAAGGCCTCAATCAAGGTTTCGTCCCCGGCCATGTGCGCCAGCACCCGCAGCTCGATTTGGGAATAATCCCCGTCCAAAAACACCCAATCGGGCTGGGAGGGGATGAACACCTTCCGCAGCTCCCGGCCCAGGGCCAGCCGGATGGGGATGTTTTGCAGGTTGGGCTCGGAGGAGCTAAGCCGCCCCGTCGCCGTCACCGTTTGATGAAAGGTGGAGTGCAGCTTTTCCTCCGCCGGGTCCATTACGGCCAGCAGCCCGTCCACATAGGTGCTTTTCAGCTTGGTCAGCTGCCGGTATTGCAGCACCTTGTCCACAAGGGGATGCTCTCCCCGTAGCCGATCCAGCACATCCGCCGCCGTGGAATACCCGGTTTTGGTCTTTTTGCCCCCGGGCAGGCACAGCTTTTCAAACAGCACCGTTCCCAGCTGCTTGGGGGACAAAATGTTAAATTCCTCCCCGGCCAAAGCGTAAATCTCTTCCGAAAGCCGGGCAATGCCGCCGCTCAGCTCTTCGCCAAAGGCCTTGAGGGCCGCCGGGTCAATCCGTACCCCCCGGTCCTCCATATCGGCCAGCACCCGTACCAACGGCAGCTCCATATCCAGAAACAGCCCCGTCTGCTCATACCGGGCCAGTTTTTCCGTTATGGGGGCCTTCATGTCCCACAGGGCCTTAGCCAGCCCGCACAAATATCCCGTCCGTTCCTCCGGAGTCAGGGCCAAAAGGGACTTTTTGCTTTTGCCCTTGCCCAGCAGTTCTTCCTCCTCGGGCAAGTCCCGGCCTAAAAACTCCCGGGCCAACCGAGGCAGCGAAAGGTCTCCCCGGGTCGAATCCAACAAATAGGCCGCCAGGTCTGCCGAAAAGGCAATCTGCTTCGGCTCGCAGCCCGCCCGCCGCAGGGCGTGGAGCCCGGCCTTGGCGTCATAAAACCACAGCTCTGCCTTTGTCAGCTCCGGAGCCAGTTGGGTCAGGGCCTCCCGGCTTTCCAACCACCAAGCCCCCCAAGCCAGGGCGTAAAATGCAGCTCCCACCAGCTGCCCGTTTTCTTCCCAGGGCAGCAGCGCCAGCCCCCCGGCCGGCGGGGTCTCCCGCATCAGCCGTTCCAGCTCCGCCGGGTCGGTGCTGCGGTGATAGTCCTCCGGCAGGCACACCGGCCCCGTCGGTTTGGCCTCGGCATACCGGGCCAACAGGTTTTTAAACCCAAGCTCCCGGCACAAGGTCACCGCCCCCGGAGTGAAATAGTCCCCGGCCCGCAAGGCCGGCAAATCCAGCGACAAGGGCATATCCCGGAAAATCGTTGCCAAATCCCGGCTCAAAAACGCCTGTTCCCGGTAGAGCTTTAGGTTTTCCGCCGCCCGCTTGGGGGTCACCTTGTCCCAATTTTCATAACAGCCCTCCAGGGAATGAAAGGAGGCAATCAGCTTTCCGGCGGTCTTTTCCCCAATCCCCGGCACCCCGGGGATGTTGTCGCTGGCGTCCCCCATCAGGGCCTTCATATCGATAAACTCCCGGGGCGTCACCCCGTATTTGGCCACCACGTCGGCAGCATAATACGTCTCCTCGGTGGTCTGGCCTTTCACCGTTTTGGGGATTTTTACTTTTAGCGTATCGCTGCACAGCTGCAACAAATCCCGATCGCCCGAAACCACCACCGGCAACAGCCCGTCTGCTTCCCCCCGGGCCGAAAGCGTCCCCAAAATATCGTCGGCCTCAAAGCCCTCCTGCTCGAACCGGGCTACGCCCATGGCGTCCAGCACCTGCTTAAGCAAGGGTACCTGGCCCTGTAGCTCCGGCGGCATCCCTTTCCGGGTCCCCTTATACTCCGCAAACTGCCGGTGCCGGAAGGTGGGCGCCTTCGTATCAAAGGCCACCGCCAAATACTCCGGCTTTTCCTCGTCCAGCTCCTTAAACAAAATATTCAAAAACCCGTACACGCCGTTGGTAAACCGTCCCTGCCCATCGCTGAGTAGCGGAATTCCGTAAAACGCCCGGTTGACGATGCTATTTCCATCCAGCAGCAAAATTTTTTCCGGCACAGGCCTCATCCTTTCCGTCCGGCCGCAGCCGTTCCTTAATATATAAGTATACCATAGTCTCTCCCAAAGAGCCAAGAAAACTTCCTCAACCTCCTCCAAAAATCCTGCCTGCCGTCACCTCTTTTCCCGCCGGCGCATAGGATAGACCATCTGATGGGGGGAGGATTCCTATGAACAAAACCAAACTGCTGGCCGCCGGGCTAAGCGCCGTCCTGCTGGGAACGGCCCTCACCGGCTGTGCCGAAACCGAACCGGCCCTGACTCCGGTGCGGCTGAACGAAGTGGTCCACTCCATTTTTTACGCCCCGCAATATGTGGCGCTGGAGCTGGGCTTTTTTGAGGACGAGGGCCTTAACGTAGAGCTTTCTGCCGGGCAAGGCGCCGACAAGTCCATGACTGCCCTGCTTTCCGGTGGCGCCGATTTTGCCCTGCTGGGGATGGAGGCCGGGCTTTATGTCCGGGCCGAGGGTGCTGAAAACCCGGCGGTGGCCATTGCCCAGCTGACTCAGCGGGCGGGAAACTTTCTGGTCTCCCGGCAGGAGGAGCCCGACTTCCACTGGACGGATTTAGTGGGAAAAGAGGTCATTGGCGGCCGGGCCGGGGGGATGCCTCAAATGGTGCTGGAATATATTTTGCAGCAGCAGGGGCTAAACCCGCAAACCGACGTGACCGTAACCACCAACATCGCCTTCGAGTCCACCGCCGGGGCCTTTACCGGCGGGGTGGGCGACTACACCGTGGAGTTTGAGCCCACCGCCACCAAGCTGGTACAGCAGGGCGCCGGATACATCGTCGCCTCCCTGGGCGAAGCCACCGGCCCGCTGCCCTACACGGTGTATATGACCACCCAAAGCTATTTGGACAAAAACCCCGAAACCGTGCAAAAATTCGTAAACGCCGTGTACCGGGGACAGGAGTGGGTCGCCAGCCATTCCCCGCAGGAGGTGGCCGAAGCGGTACTGCCCCAGTTCCCCGATTCCGACGCAGAAACGCTAGCGCAAATCATCGAGCGGTATCAGCAGCAGGATACCTGGGCACCGGATCCGGTGGTCAACCCCGATGCTTACGACTTTTTCCAAAGCATTTTGGAGGCCGGGGGCCAGCTGGAGCAGCGCATTCCCTACGAGGATATGGTTGTGACCGACTTTGCCGAACAGGCCCGCTAAGCCCGGCCGTTCCTCTGCCAAACGCTCCGGGGGACGCCCCGTTATATAAAAGGCGGCGCTATTGCGCCGCCTCTTTAATGCATACCAATAAAGCTCTTTCCCTTTGGAGACGGTCCAAAGCCCTGCCCGCCGGGCCGCTTGGTTTCTTCCTTTTCTCACACATTTGCGTCATCCACCGGGGCCAGCGCCTGCTGATGCTCAATGCCAAAGCCGAACATCTGCTGAATCAACTGCCGGAAACGGATAGTAATTCAGCCAGTTGGAAAACAGCAGGTTGGCACTGGAACGCCAGCGCACCACCGGCTCCCGGCTGGGGTCGTTTGCGGGGAAATAGTGCCGGGGGGGCTGAATGGACAGGCCCTTGTTTACATCCCGCACATACTCGTTTTTCAGGGTCTCCGGGTCATACTCCGAATGCCCCATCACAAAAATCCGGCGGCCCTTGTGGGTGGACACAATGTAGAGCCCGCTTTCCTCCGATTCCGACAAAACCCACAGCTTGGGATTGCCCTCCACATCCTCCCGCCGCACCTCGGTATGCCGGGAATGCGGCACCCAAAACTCGTCGTCGAACCCCCGCATCAAATCCACCCGGGGGCCGGTGACCTTGTGGGGGAACACCCCGAACATTTTCTCGGGCAGAGGGTGCTTGGGAATGCCGTAGTGATAGTAAAGCCCCGCCTGGGCCCCCCAGCAAATATGCAGGGTGGAATGAACGTTGGACTTTGTCCACTCGAGAATCTCTTTCAGCTCCTCCCAATAGGCCACATCCTCAAAGGGGATATCCTCGATGGGCGCCCCGGTAATCACCATCCCGTCAAACTTTTCGTCTTTTACCTGGCTAAACACCTTGTAAAAGCTTTTTAAATGTTCCGCCGGGGTGTTTTTGGAGTCGTGAGATTCCGGGTGCAGCAGGGTGATTTCCAGTTGCAGGGGCGTATTGCCCAACAGCCGCAGCAGCTGGACTTCCGTTACTTCCTTCAGCGGCATCAGGTTTAAAATTGCAATTTTCAGAGGGCGGATGTCCTGATGGAACGCCCGGTCCTCCCCCATTACAAAGATTCGTTCTTCGGTCAAAATTTCCTTGGCTGGTAAATGGTCGGGAATTTTAATGGGCACAAAAAGCCCTCCTTTCTGCCCGGCATGCCTGTGGCAAACCGGCTCGATTTGAAAAAGCGGGCCTGCCGGGGC
>CAKTER010000070.1 GCA_934552695.1 uncultured Eubacteriales bacterium | reverse complement strand
GCGTCGTCCCCGCTAACCCGGGTGCCCTGGGCAAAAATCCCCACCACATCCCCGTCTTTTAATAGCTGAATGGCCGTTTTAATGGCTTTCATATCGTTTTTTTGCCGGTCAACGGGAAACGCATACAAAACCTTTTCCAAAACGGCGTTGATGATGCCGCCCTTAAAAATCTCTTTTTTGGCCATAAAATGCACCGGCCGCTTTTGCCCCGCCGCCACCGCCAAGGGGTCGAAGGCGCTGATATGGTTGGCGCATAGCACCACGCCGCCGGTCTTGGGCACATTTTCGGCCCCGACCACCCGGAACCGAAAGCAGAGCCGCATCAACAGCCAGTCCACATACCACAAAAATCCATACATATTCGATTTCACCTCGCTGCGGCTACGCCGCTGATGGAAATGGGACAAAGTCCCTCCGGGGGGCCTCCCGGCCCGCCGGGCTTCTTCAGCCCCGGCGCTGGCGCACCAGCCCCAAAATCTCGTCGGTCACCTGCTGCACCGAAAGCCCCGTGGTATCCAGCAGCACGGCGTCCTCCGCCTGCCGCAGAGGGCTGTGTTCCCGGGTTTTGTCGGCCTTGTCCCGCTCCAAAAGCTTTTGCAGCACCGTTTCAAAATCCAGGGCTTCGCCGCCGGCAGAAAAATCCGCCATCCGCCGCCGGGCCCGTTCCGCCGGGTCGGCTTCCAGATAAATTTTTAAAAGGGCGTCGGGCAGCACACAGGTGCCAATGTCCCGGCCGTCCATGACCACGCTTTGGTTTTGGGCCATCTCCCGCTGAAGGGCTACCATCCGCTGCCGCACCGGCAGCAGTCCGCCCACCGCCGAGGCCGCCCAGCCCGCCTCGGGAGTACGAATCTCTTCGCTCACGTCCTCGCCGTTTAAAAAAACGTGCTGAACGCCGTCCATTTGCCGCAAAACCACCCGGACGTCCTCCAAAACCGGCGCCACCTGGGCTTCGTTTTGGGGGTCGAGCCCTTCCTGCAAGCAATACAATCCCACCGCCCGGTACATGGCCCCGGTGTCGATGTATAAAATCCCCAAAGCCCGGGCCACGGCCTTGGCCACCGTACTTTTTCCGCTGCCCGCCGGGCCGTCAATGGCAATGGCAAAGGGCTTTTTTCCCGCCAAATCGGGACGCAGCACCGCCGCCCCCTCCAAATACACGGGACAGAGGGCGCTTTGGGGCCGTTCCCCCTCGGCCAGCACCAGCAGCCGGATACACCGGGGCAGGCTGCCTGCCACATATTGCTCCTGCATACACATCAGCGAAGCTTCGGTCAGCCCCAGCTGCCGGGCCGCCACCGCCGGATATACGGCGTCCAGGTCCCGGGTCATGGTAAACAGCACCGCCCGCACCCGGTCGGCCGTCAGCCCGTTGCGCTCCAAAACCGCTTGTAGCAGCGTCCGGGTCTGCCGCAAAATCTCGTCCTTATCGTTCCGGTCTACCGTAATGGCCCCCCGTATGGCTTCCATACAACTTCCTCCTCAGCTTTCCCCTTGTTCTCCCGCCGCCGTTCCCGCCGCATATCCGGTGGAAAAGGCAATTTGCAGGTTGTAACCGCCGGTGTAGGCATCCACATCCAGCACCTCCCCGGCAAAATATAGGCCCCGCACCAGCCGGGATTCCATGGTGCCCGGGTCAATCTCGTCCACGTCCACGCCCCCGGCGGTAATCACCGCCATATCAAACCCGGCCAGGCCCGTAATGGGCAGGGTAAAATGTTTGAATACCTCCAACAGCCGCCGCCGCTCCTCTTTGGTCACAGCGTTCACTTTTTTCTCCGCCGGGATGCCGCTGCGCCGCACCACCGGGGCAATCAGCCGTTGGGGCAGCAGGTCGCCCAAGGCGTTTCCAAAATCCTTGTTGGCGTATTTGGCAAAGTCCCGCAGCAGCCGGGAATCCAGCGTTTTTTCGTCCAGCGCCGGCTTTAGGTCAATGGTCAACATACACGGCCCCGCCTGAATGGCGTGACGGCTGGCCGACAAAATGACCGGCCCCGAGACCCCAAAATGGGTAAACAGCATTTCCCCAAAATCCTTATATAGGGTCTTACCGGCTGCATTCTTTAAGGTAACGCCCACGTTCCGCAGGCTCAGGCCCATCAGCTCCGGGCAGTCCGGATCCGGGCTGAGCAGGGGTACCAGCGAAGGATGGAGCTTGGTGACCCGATGCCCTGCCGCCCGGGCAAAGGCATAGCCATCGCCGGTGGAGCCGGTAGCCGGGTACGAAAGCCCGCCGGTGGCCACGATGACCGCCTCCGCCGGAATCACCTCGTCCCGCTTTTTCAGCCGTACCCCCACCACCCGGCCGTTTTCCGTTAAAACCTCTTTTACCGGGGCGTTCAGCCGCACCTGCACCCCGTGCTTTTTCATGTACCGGGCCAGCGCCTCGACCACATCTGCCGCCCGGTCGCTTTCGGGAAAGACCCGCTGGCCCCGCTCCACCTTGGTGGGGACCCCCAGAGATTTAAAAAAGTCCCGGGTGGCGGCGGAATCCAGCCCGTAAAGGGCGCTATACAAAAAGTGCCCCTGCCCCGGCGTGTTTTGGATAAAATCCTCCACCTCGCCCTCGTGGGTCAGGTTGCACCGGCCCTTGCCGGTAATGCGGATTTTTTTCCCCAGCTTGTCGTTTTTTTCCAGCAGCCGCACCCGGTTGCCCAGCTGGGCCGCCCGTCCGGCAGCCATCATCCCGGCCGCCCCGCCGCCAATCACCACAATGTGCGCCATGTTAAACCTCCGCCAAATGGCTGTGGTCGTTGAGCGTCCGCAGCACCCGGCGGCCGTTATCCCACAGCTCCACCACCGAAACCCCGGTATTATCCAGCCCCAAGCTGTTAAACAGTCCGGGATTCCAGCCCAGCAGGGAAAAAATCGAGAGCCGGACGATTCCGGCATGGCTGACCACCACCAGGTTTTTCCCGGCATTTTCCGGGCACAGCAGGTCCGCAAGCCCTTCCGTTACCCGGTCCAAAACGTTTTGCAAACAGCCGTCCCCAGGGAACGGGTTTTTGTGGGGTTCCCGGATAAAGGCCAAAAACTCCTCGCCATAGGTGGTTTTCAGCTCCCGGAAGGTCAGGCCGTCCCACTTTCCGTAGTTAATCTCCTTAAACCGCTCGTCCACAAAAAACGGGGCGCCGGCGGCCTCCACCACCGGTTGCGCCGTTTGGATGGCACGCTGCAAAGGCGAGGCCACCACCAAATCGGCCTGCAGCTCCCCCCGGGCAAACCGGCGGCCCAGCGCCCGGGCTTGCGCCAATCCCAGCCCCGAAAGCGGAATATCGGCCCACCCTTGAAACCGCCCGGCGGCGTTCCACTCCGTTTCCCCGTGGCGGATGAGTATCAGTCTTGTCATGCTGTTCTCCTTAAATATGTAAGTTCTCCTGTCGGTTCCGGAAATCCCCCGGCCCCGTCCCGCTTACAGGCTTTTTAAATACTTTACTTCCTTGGCGGTCAGCGCCCGGAACTTGCCTTTTTCCAAGTCCCCCAGCTTCAGCTCGCCGGTGGCCACCCGGCTTAGGCGATCCACCGGATGCTTGATGGCCTCGCACATTTTCCGTACCTGCCGGTTCCGGCCCTCCACAATGGTGATCTTACAATGGCAAAACCGGCCCTCGTCCTCCAAAATCTCCAGCTTGGCGGGGGCCAGCTTCCGGCCCTCCACCACCAGCCCCCGGGCAAAGGCCTGTACGTCCGCCGCCGTGGGGCGGCCAAACAACCGGGCCTCGTACACCTTTTCTACCAAATGGCTGGGATGCGTCAGCTTGTAGGTCAGCTCCCCGTCGTTGGTCAGCAGCAGCAGCCCGGCGGTATCGTAGTCCAGCCGTCCCACCGGGTACACCCGCTCCTTGACCCCATATAACAAATCCAGCACCGTAGGCCGGTCAAACTGGTCCTTGGCCGTGGTCACATACCCCACCGGCTTGTGCAGCATATAGTAAACCAGCTTTTCCACCGGCCGGACGGGCTTGCCGTTGCAGGTAATCTCGTCCCGCTCCGGGTCGGCCTTGGTACCCAGCTCCGTCACCAGCACTCCGTTGACCTTCACCCGGCCCTCGCCAATCAACACCTCAGCCTTCCGCCGGGAACAAATCCCCGCCTCGGCCAAAATCTTTTGCAGCCGTTCTTCCATAGTTTCCTCCCGCCCCTTCGGGCCTCTGTCCCCGGAGGAAGAAAGCCCGGCTTCCCTCCCTCGGCAAAATCCTGCAACGGAACCGGAAGCAGCGGCGCTCCCTCCCGTTTTTCTCGTTTATTCCCAGCCGGGCAGGCTTCCCGCCGCCCACCACAGCCATTGCCAATACTCCCTTGCGCCTCGGCGCTGTGCGCTCGCCCCCGCCGTTACCGGCGTCCGGGCCAGCACCTGCCCCTCCAGCACTGCCTCGGCATAGCCGATGGTCTGCCCGGCGTTCACCGGGGCCTCCACCGCCTCCGGCACGCACACCCGCAGCCGCACCCGGGCCTGTTCCTCCTCCGTCATCAGGCAGGTAAAGCCCTCGGCCAAGCAAAGCGGCACCCCTTGGGCTTCGCTACGGAAAACCGGCAGGCTCCCGGCGGCATCCCCGGCAACAAAGAGGGTGACGGGCCGATAGTTTTGAAACCCATACCCCAGCAGCGCCCGGGTGTCCGTCCATTTTTGGGCCTTGCCCGCCGCCCCCCAGCCGCTGGCCAGCACCACGGTAATGAGGGTGCGCCCCTCCTGCCGGGCAGCGCCCACAAAGCAGTGGCCCGCCGCTCCGGTAAACCCGGTTTTGCCTCCCAGCATGCCCGGTACCTCCCACAGCAGCCGGTTTTTGTTGGTAAAGGTTTGGGGATTGGTTCCGGCGGCGTTGGTAATGGTGCGGCTGCGGGTTTGGGCCAAGGCCAAAAAGTCCGGGTTTTGAAAAGCCCGGCGGGCAATTTGGGCCATGTCCGCCGCCGTAGAATGGTGATCCCCCTCGTCCAAGCCGTTGGGGGTCACAAACACCGTGTCCGTGGCTCCCAGCTCCTCCGCCCGCTCTGTCATCCGTTCGCAAAAATCCTCCACCGAACCGGAGACCCCCTCGGCCACCGCAATGGCGGCGTCGTTGGCCGATTCCAGCAGTAGGGGATACAGCAGGTCTCCCAGCCGGTATTCCTCTCCGGCCCGGAGCCCCATATCCACCGGCGGGGCCGCTGCCGCCCGGGGGCTAATGGTCACAACCCGATCCAAATCCCCCTCTTCCAGCGCCAAAAGCGCCGTCATAATTTTGGTGGTGCTGGCCATAGGCAGAGGGTCGGCGGCGTTTTTACTCCACAAAATCCGCCCGCTGTCCCCGTCCATCAGCACCGCCGCCTGGGCAGCGATTTGCGGTCGTTCCGCCGCCCAAGCCAAGGACGGAACCGCCGTCAAAGGGATCCCGCACAACAAACATCCCAAAAAGCAAAAAAGCCGTTTTTTCATGGTCTAACCTCCCAAGGGGTTAGCCTGTCCCTTTGCCTTGGTTTTATTCACGGTCTCGCTCCGGTTCCATAGCCGGTCAAGCTCCTCCCGGGGATTTCAGCTCGCCGGCTCCGGCGGCTTCCGCTTCCGGGCCGCCTTCGTTTCCCACCCCGGCTGCCAGGGGCGGCAGCTCGGTCAGGCTCCGCACCCCAAAGGCCCGCAAAAACTCTTGGGTGGTTCCCAGCACCGCCGGCTTCCCGGGGGTATCCCGCTGGCCCACCACGGCAATCAGCCCCTTATCCAACAGCTGCTGCACCGCATAGTCGGAGCTGACCCCCCGGAGCTCCTCAATCTCTCCCCGGGTCACCGGCTGCTTATAAGCCACAATGGCCAAGGTCTCCAGCTGGGCCGGGCTTACCCCGGGCCGAGCGCTGCCCTTCAGCTTGTCCCGCAGGTAGGTGTAGCACACCGGCGCCGTGCATAACTGCCAGCTGCCCTCCAGCTCCACCAGCCGCAGGCCCCGGTTTTCGGTCACATAGCGATCGGCCAGCCCGTTTAACAGCGCCCGGGTGGTCGCCTTGTCCATCCCGATGGTCCCGGCAATGGCTGCCAATGGCTCCGCACTCCCGGATAAAAACAGCATGGACTCGATAACCGCTTCCATTTCCGAAAGTTTCATGTTTCTTCCCCTTCTCTCCCGGCCCCCTCCGGCCCGCTTTCCTCTTGGGAGTCCAGTCGTCCCTCTCCCGGCGGAACATGGCCGCCGGTAATCACAATCTCGCCAAAGGTCACGTCCTGCCTGGCCTGGGCCTCCCCGGCCTTGATTAAATCCAGCAGGGCCAAAAACGTAACAATGACCTCCTCCCGGCCTGCCGTTTCCGGAAACAAATCGGCAAACAGCAGCCGGGGCGTCACCCGCAGCAGCTCCCGCAGCAGCGCCGTTTTTTGGGCTACGGTAAACGTATCCCGCACCACGGTGGAAAATTGGCTTCGCACCGGGTCCCGGGTGGCCTCCTTCCGGGAAAGCACCTGAGCAAAGGCCTGGTATAGGGCATCCCAGGTCACCCCGGCCAAGGCCTCGGCCCCGGTCACAGGCTCCGTCTCGAACACCAATCCCCTATCCCCGGGACGAAACAACCGCTTTTCGGCCTCCGCCCGGGACTGGGCCAGGGCCTGGGCCGCCGTCTTATAACGCTTGTATTCCAGCAGACGGGCCACCAGCTTTTCCCGGGGGTCTTCCTCCTCCTCGGGGGGCTCGGGCTTGGGCAAAAGCATCCGGCTTTTCATCTCCAAAAGCTCTGCCGCCATCACCAAAAAGGCGCTTAAATTCTCCATGTCCGCTGCGTCGGTTTCCTCCAAAAAGGCCAGATACTGGTCGGTCAGCTGGGCAATGGGAATATCGTAAATATTGATTTTATTTTTTTCAATCAGATGAATCAGCAGATCCAGCGTGCCCTCAAAGGCCGAAAGCCGAATCTGGGGCTGCGCCCCCACTTACACCAGCAGGGCATACAGGCCCATTTGTACCCCGCCGATAAGAGGTAAAAACAGCGTGTCGGCCAGCCCCATAAACAGCAGCAGCAAAAACACCATTTGCACGACCTTTTCGTATTGCAGGTATTTAAAGTAGGTTTCCGAGGGCAGGGCCACCGAAAGCACCTTTAAGCAGTCCATGGGGGTCACCGGCACAATGTTATACACCAGAAGGCACACGTTGTAGTGCATGGTCAGCATACAAAACAAGTTGAGGTAAGGGTTTACCACCCGGCCGTACAGCACCATAAACACCCCGGCAAACACCAGATTGGCCACGTTGGGCAATACCGCCGTTAAAACCGTCCCTTTTTTCCGGTCCTTATAATAGAGGGAACTGGTGGGGCAGGGCTTTCCCCAGCCAAAGCCGTTGACCATCATCAAAATAAACCCGATGGGCTCAAAATGCTTCAAGGGGTTCAGCGTCAGGTGCCCCTTCTCCCGGGGGACGGTATCCCCCAGCGCCGTAGACACCGCCGCCCGGGTAAACTCGTGGATGGTGGTGGCAATCAAAATGGCCGGGACAGACAGCAAAAAGTATAATAATGTGCTCATAGCAGCGTCCTTTCGTTGGTTTTTTGGGCAATTCCGTTATTTTTAATCATACCAAAAAAACAGGCAATAGTCCAGAAC
>CAKTER010000069.1 GCA_934552695.1 uncultured Eubacteriales bacterium | reverse complement strand
CTTCATTTCCCCGGCACCCCGCAATATACCGTCGGCCACCAGCTTGGCCGAAACTACAAAGTAGAAGGGGCTGAGGATCCGCAAAAATATCATACCGGTCTGTACAGCGGCCTCGGTGGGCTCGTTCATAAACAGATAGATCAGCGGTCGGGGAGCAAAGAAGTACAGGGCCGCCAGAGGAATGCACAGCAGCCACACCAGCTTAAGCCCGGCGCCAAACCCGCTCCGCACCCGCTCGGGCTTGTTGGCCCCCAGGTTTTGAGCAGTATAGTTGGAAATGCCGTTGCCCAGGGTGGTAAACGAGGTAATCACCAGGTTGTTCAACTTAATGGAGGCGGCGTACCCGGCCATCACGCTGGTGCCAAAGCTGTTGATGGCACCCTGAATGATGATGTTGCCCACGGAAATAAAGCTTTGCTGCAGGGTGCTGGGAATGGCGATAATGGCAAAGTCCTTCAGCAGGGGCACCGAAAACAGGCCCTGCATTTTTTCGGGCATGGCCTTGAGCCGCCGCAGCACCACCAGCAGGGCCAGTACGCAGCTAACGCCCTGGCACAAAAACGTGGCCCAGGCCACACCGGCTACGCCGTTTTCAAACAGCTTAACAAACAGCACGTCCACGGCGATGTTGGACAGGGACGAGCAGGCCAAAAACTTTAAGGGCGTTTGGGAATCCCCCAGGGCCGAGAACACGCCGTTGGCAATGTTATAAAAGAACACAAAGGGCAGGCCCAGGGTGTAGATGTTTAAGTACAGCAGCGAGTCGGCCAGCACCTCCTCCGGGGTGTTGATGGCCAGCAGCAGGGGCCGTCCCAAAAGCAGGCCCACCACCATCAAAGCGACGCAAACCACGGCGCTGGCGATCAGGGCCGTGGAGGTGGCGGTTTTCAGCCGCCCGTGATCCCGGGCCCCAAACAGGCGGGAAATAATCACCGAGCAGCCTATGTTGCACCCAAAGGCAAAGGCCAAATAAATCAGCGTAATCTCGTAGCTGTTGCCCACGGCAGCCAAGGCGTTTTCGCCCACCATGTTCCCGGCCACCAGGCTATCGGCAATGTTATACAGCTGCTGAAATACTACGCTGACAAACAACGGCAGGCAAAACTTCCACAATACCGTACTGGGCTTCCCCTGTGTTAAATCCTGATTCATAACTTTCCTCTCCGTTTCCCCAAAATCGATACCGTTCTCTTTTCCGGCTACAAAATGCCCTCGTTCCCGGAGGAACTGCCGCATTTTGCTTGACTCCCGGTTCTAAATTTACTATACTACCGGTATCGGTATATGTAAAATATATTATATTGATTTTTGCCATATCAAAAACAAATGGAGCGTGCAGACCGTGTACATCAACTACGAGTATTACCGTACCTTTTATTATGTGGCCCTGTGCCAAAGCGTTACCGCCGCCGCCCAGCTGCTTCACAGCAGCCAGCCCAACGTATCCCGGGCCATCCGGCTTTTGGAGGAGGAGCTGGGGACGCCCCTGTTTTTGCGCTCCAACCGGGGGGTATCCCTGACCCCCGCCGGGGAAACCCTGTTTGCCCATGTGGCCCCGGCCGTGGCCCAATTCCAGGCCGCCGAAGCCGCCGTAGCCAAGGGACGGGGGCCCGCCGGGGGCACCGTTACTTTGGGGGCCAGCGAAAATGCCTTCCACGGGATGCTCCCCGCCGTGCTGGGACGCTTCCACCGGGACTATCCCGGGGTACGGCTGCGGGTGTTTAATCACACGGCCCCCCAGGCCATTGCCGCCCTCAAGGCCCACCGCATTGATTTGGCCCTCATCTCCACCCCCACCGGGGCCGAGGGCACCCTTTCCGAAACCCGGCTAAGCCCCTACCGGGACATTGCCGTGTGCGGGGCAGCCCTGGCCCACTTGGCTCAGGCCCCCCGGACGCTGGCGGAGCTGACGGCCTACCCGCTGGTGGCCTTGGGCCGGGATTCCGGCTCCCATTGGCTGTATACCCAGCTGTACCAGCAAAAGGGCCTGCAATTTGAGCCGGCCTTTGAAACCGCCACCTCGGATCAGGTGCTGCCGCTGGTAGCCGCCGGGCTGGGGGTGGGCTTTGCCCCGGAGGTGTTTGCCGCCGAGGCGCTGGCCCGGGGGGAGGTGCTGCGGATTCCCCTCACCGAGCCCCTGCCCCAACGGTATATCTGTTTGGTGCAGGACGAAAGCCTGCCCTTAAGCCCCGCCGCCCAAAAGCTGAAGGAATACCTGCCGGGAGGGCGGGGGTAAGCCCTACTCCTCCCGAATCCGGGGCAGGCTCCACCGGAACCGGGCAGAGCACAGCCGGATAACGACCACCAATACAAACCCGGCGGTCATGCTCATGTTTTGCCCCAGCACCGGCCACAGCCCCCGGCACAGCAGGGCCCCCAGCAGGGCGGCGCTGGCATAAATATGCTTTACAAAAATATAGGGCCTGTCCCCGGCAAATACATCCCGCAGCACGCCGCCGCCCACGCCGGTAAGCACCGCCACAAACACCAGCAAAAACAAATTATCGGCGTACCCGGCCTCCATGGCCGTTTGCAAGCCGCACACCGTAAAAATCCCCAGCCCCGCCGAGTCGGCCCACAGCACCAGCCGTTCCGCCTGCCACCGGTTTTTAACCCCCCAGTGCCGGGCGGCCGCCACAAACACCAGGGCCGAAACCACAATGGCCGCCAAGGCGTTGCGGGGATGGCGAAAGGCGCTGGGAGGAGTTATCCCCAAAATCAAATCCCGGATAATCCCCCCGCCCACAGCGGTGGTCAGTCCCAAAATGCACACCCCAAAAATATCCATCCGCTTTTTTACGCCTACCAGCGCCCCGGACAGGGCGAAGGACACGGTGCCAATCCATTCGAATAACGCAATAAACCAGTACATATTTGCCTCGCTTTCGATATTCCCGGGCCATTGCCCGGTTTTTTAATGGAAAAACGAAAGGCAGGCCGTTTCCCCGGGGCAAAGCGCCAAGGCCCGCCGCCCCATGGCCGCTTCGCCTTACCGCTGGCCGTAGCGGTTTTTGGCAAAGTCCCGCATCCAGGCGATGTTTTTCGGGTCGAGAGCAAGGGGCTCCCGGCCCAACGAGCGAATGCGCCAATAAATCTCGGCGCTCATTTCCAGCACCCGGGCCACCTTAAAGGCCTCCTTCATGCTGCCGCCCACGCACACCGCCCCGTGGGACTGGAGCAGGCAGGCGTTTGTGTCCCCGGCCAGGGCTGCGGCGCAATACTCGGCCAGCTCCCGGCTGCCGGGCAAGGCGTAGGCGCAGGTTTTCACCGGCCCCCCCAGGGCCTGGGCGCCTTCATCCAAAAACAAGGGGATTTCCTCCCCCAAGCACCCAAAAATCGTGGAAAACACCGGATGGGTATGGACAATGGCACATACGTCCGGCCGCTGGGCATACACTAACAGGTGTAGGTCTTTTTCTACCGAGGGCTTCCGCTTCCCCTCCAAAACGGCCCCCTCCGGGCTTAGCACCACCACGTCGTCGGGGACGCAGGTGGTGTAGTCCATGCCGCTGGGGCTTAAATAAATCTTCCCGGTCTCGGGGTCCCGCACCGAAAGGTTCCCCCAGGTCTCCACCGTTAGGTTCCCGGCCAACAGCTCTTTGCCGGCGTCGATGATACACTGCTTGCCATCCATATAAAAACCTCCGCTTCTGCGTTTTTGTGGCGTATTTTCTTCATCTTACCCGTTTTCTCTTTGCCTGACAACCGTTTTATGCTATGATGAAACCAGAAATTTTTCCGGTGGGCCCATTCCGCCGCGAATAGGATATTTTTTAGAAAGAAGGGGTTGTATGGAACAACGTTTGGAAACCTGTCTCACCGCCCTGCGGGAAAAAACCGACTTTCGGCCCGCCGCCGCCCTGGTTTTGGGTACCGGCCTGGGGGACTATGCCAAAAATCTTAACGTGGAGGCGGAGATTAGCTACCGGGAGCTGCCGGGCTTTCCCGTTTCCACCGCTCCCAGCCACCGGGGCCGGTTTTTGTTCGGCACCTTGGGCAAGCTGCCGCTGGTAATTATGGACGGCCGCATCCACTACTACGAGGGCTACGATATGCAGCAGGCCGTGCTGCCGATTCGGCTGATGGGGCTGTTGGGGGCCAAAACCCTGGTGTTGACCAATGCCGCCGGGTGCGTCAACACCAGCTACCACGCCGGGGATTTGATGATGATTACCGACCAAATCGCCAGCTTTATGCCCTCGCCCCTCCGGGGGCCCAACGACCCGGCCCTGGGGGTGCGCTTCCCCGACATGGGCACCACCTACACCCCGGCCTTGCAGGAAAAGCTGCGGGCCGCCGCCGCAAGCGCAGGGGTAACCCTGCGGGAGGGCGTGTATTTGCAGCTGCCCGGGCCGCAGTATGAAAGCCCTGCCGAGATTCGGATGTGCCGCCTGCTGGGGGCCGACGCCGTGGGCATGAGCACCGCCTGCGAGGCCATTGCCGCCCGGCACATGGGAATGCAGATTGCCGGGGTATCCTTCCTGTCCAACATGGCCGCCGGGGTTACCGGCGACCCCTTAACGCAGGAAGAGGTAGAGGCCGCCGGCGCCGAGGCCGCCCCTCGGTTTGCCGCCCTTATCACCGCCTTTTTGCAGCAGTTGGAGGCGAAATAAGCCTTGGCTTTTTTGCAAAAGCGCTGCTATTCCGAAACCGAAATATTTGAAACCCTGCCGGTGCCCCGGGCGGTAGGCGCTCTGGTGGTGCCTACCATCCTCAGCCAGCTGGTAACCATGGTCTACAACCTGGCCGATACCTTTTTTATCGGCCAATTGAACAACCCCACCTATGTGGCGGCGGTGTCCCTGTCCTTCGCCCTATACAACCTGCTTTCGGCTCTGGCCAACCTCTTCGGCATGGGCGGCGGCAGCTACATTTCCCGGCTGCTGGGGGCCAAGCGGGACGACGAAGCCCGCTACGTTTCGGCCTTTAGCTTTTACATCGGCCTGCTCTGCGCTCTGGTCTATTCCGTGGGGCTGGCCCTGCTTTCCGGGCCGGTGCTCCGGGCCTTGGGGGCCAGCGCTGCCGCCCTGCCCTATGCCCAAAGCTATTTGCGGCTGGTTATCGGCATCGGCGGCGTCCCCACCATGCTGGGGCTGATGCTGGCCCATCTGCTCCGCAGCGAGGGCCACGCCCGGGACGCCAGCTTTGGCATGATGCTGGGCGGGTTTTTAAACCTGGCCCTGGACCCGCTGTTTTTGTTCGTGTTCGAGATAAACGTGGCCGGGGTGGCCCTGGCCACTCTCCTTTCCAACTGCGTGTCGTGCCTGTACCTGCTGAACCGGTTTTTAAAGCAGAAAAACACCCATATGTCCCTGAACCCCCGGGACATCCGGTTCTCCTGCGCCAAGGAGGTGCTGCTGGTGGGGCTGCCCGCCGCCATGGGGCCGCTGCTGGCCAGCGTGGCCAACATGACCATGAACAAGCTCATCTCCCCCTACGGGGACATCCCCTTGGCCGCCGTGGGCGTGGTGCAAAAGCTGGACATGATGCCCCTGCAAATTGGCATGGGCCTGTATCAGGGCTTTATGCCGCTGGTGGGCTATAACTTTGCCGCCCAAAACTATGGCCGGATGAAGGCCGTGGCCGCCTACACCCGCAAGCTGGGGGTGGTGATTGCCGCTTGCTTTGTGGCGGTGTACCTGCTGATTCCCCACCAGCTGGTGACCCTGTTTATCCACGAGCCGGAGACCGTGGCCTTGGGCTCCGTGTTTTTGCGGCTGGCCTGTTTGGCGGTGCCCTTTGCCGTGGTCAACTTTTTGACCAGCTACACCCTCCAGGCCATGGGCCGGGGGACGGAGGCGCTGATTTTAGCCTCCAGCCGCCGGGGGCTCATCCACATCCCGCTGATGCTGCTGCTGAACGCCCTGGCCGGGATGTATGGGGTGATGGTCTCCCAAACGGTGGCGGAAATCCTCACCGTAATCCTCTCCCTGGCGGTATACCGCCGCACCTTAAAAAAGCTGGGCATCGACCTGTGACCGGCCCGAGAAGTCCCCTCAGAAAGAAGCTTACCTATGAAAGAAAAAGAAATCAAAACCAACGCCATGCGGCTGCTTTCCGCCGCCAAAATCCCCTTTTCCACCAAGCACTACGACTGGGACGAAGCCGACCTTTCCGGGGTCCACGCCGCCGCCGTGCTGGGCTACCCGCCGGAGCAGATGTTTAAAACCCTGCTGGCCCGGGGCGACAAAACCGGGCTGCTGGTGTTTTGCATTCCCGTAGCCAAAACCCTGGACTTAAAAAAGGCCGCCGCCGTCACCGGGAACAAAAAGGTGGAGCTGACCGGGATGAAGGAGCTGCTGCCCTTAACCGGCTACATCCGGGGCGGCTGCTCGCCCATTGGCATGAAGAAAAAATACCCCACCTGGGTGGACGAGACCGCCCTGCTGTGGGACGAGATTGCCGTTAGCGCCGGGCAACGGGGGGTTCAGCTGCTATTGGCCCCCGCCGACCTGCTGCGCTTTGTCCCTGCCCAAACCGCCGGGCTTATCTAAGCCCTCACAAAGGAGGAACCCATGAACGCCAAACGCTTTTGGGCGGCTCTGACCGCCGCCACCCTGCTGCCGGCCCTGTCCGTACAGGCCGCCACCCTGCCAAACCACACCTTTGGCCCCGGCTATGCCGTGACCACCGAGGGGACGCTGTACCAGTGGAGCGAGGCCCTGCCCACCGCCACCATGGAGGGAGTACGCTCCGTGGCCGACGGCAACCCATCCACCCTGCTGGTGATTGACGAGCACAACACCCTGTACCGAAAAACCGGGGCAACCACACAAAAAATTGCCGAAAACATGGCCGACGCCGTTTTGGCCGGGGATGAGATTGTGGCCTTGGACGTAGACGGCGTCCTGTGGCGCTTCCTCCCCGAGCAAACCGGGCAGATTGCTTTCCCCATGCTAACCGGCGTAACCGGCTTTGCCGCCGACGGCGAAAACTTTTTTGCCATTGACGAAGGCGGCGCCCTGTGGGCTTGGGGCAGCAACGAACAGGGCCAGCTGGGGCTGGGGGATACCTATGCCCGCTATGCCCCGGTGAAGGCGCTGGAAAATGCAGCCGCTGTGGCTTTGTGCGGCGGCAACTCCGCCTGGGCCCTCACCCGGGACGGCAGCCTGTACATGAGCGGCGCCTTTACCGAAAAATACACCGCCACCAAATTCACCTTTGTGAATAACGAGGTAGCGGCCGTGTACCCCGCCCCCAACGGGGAAGCCGTGGCCTTTTTAAAGAACGACGGTACCCTGTGGGGCGCCGGGGCCCCGGCCCTCACCCGGCAAAGCCTGTACGATGGGAAAAGCCCCTTTGTCAAGGTGCTGTCCCGGGTGGCCGATGTGACCATGAACCAAACCCGGAACCAATATTTGGCCCGGCTGACCGACGGCAGCCTGTGGAGCTGGGGCGTGGAGCACCAGAGCGAAGGCGAGGGCGTGGGCGTGCTGGGGGTCTCCCCCACCCAAATCACCGATGCCGTAACCGGCATGGCCGCCGCCGAGTACACCTATCTGGCCTTAACGGGCAACACCCTGTACACCTGGGGCTTCTCCCTGGGGGGCTATGGCATTGGTCTGGTGC
>CAKTER010000068.1 GCA_934552695.1 uncultured Eubacteriales bacterium | reverse complement strand
CTAAGCTTTTTCATGCTACCCTTGTGCAGGGATTGCTTCCCCCGCCGGGCTTCTCTTTAGAATCCTTACTTTTCTTCGGAGCTCGTTTCGGCCTTTTCTGCGGCCTTGGCTTCCTCCCCGGGGGCCACCTTGGTAAAGACCAGCTTATCCTCGGCAGCGTCCACCGTTACGGTGTCGCCCTCCCGGTAGCCGCCAGCCAAATAGCTTTCGGCAAAGCCGTCCTCCACCTGGTTTTGCAGGGCCCGCCGCAAAGGCCGGGCGCCGTAGTCGGGGTCGTAGCCGTCCTTGGCCAGATACTTCAGAGCTTCCTCGGTAAATTCCACCTTTACACCCATGTTCTCGCCGATCCGGTTTACAATCTCCCGGGTCATCAAATGGACAATCTTTAAAATGTCGTCCTCCGTCAGGGGATGGAACACGATGGTGTCGTCAATCCGGTTCAGGAACTCGGGCCGGAAGGTATGCTTAATCTCCTCCAGCACCTTCTTCTTCATTTCCTCATAGCTTTCGGCAGGGGCCTTTTCCTCCTCCCCGTGCTTAAAGCCCATGGACTTGTGGTTTACAATGCTCCGGGCCCCGGCGTTGGAGGTCATAATAATCACGGTGTTCTTAAAGTCCACCTTACGACCCTGGCCGTCGGTAATGTGGCCGTCGTCCAGCACCTGCAACAGCACGTTGAACACATCGGGGGACGCCTTTTCGATTTCGTCGAACAGCACCACGGAGTAGGGTTTCCGCCGCACCTTTTCGGTCAGCTGGCCGCCCTCCTCGTAGCCCACATAGCCCGGAGGCGAACCAATCATCCGAGACACGCTATATTTCTCCATGTATTCGGACATATCAATCCGGATCATGGCGTTCTCATCGCCAAACAGGGCTTCGGCCAGGGCCTTGGAAAGCTCGGTCTTGCCTACGCCGGTGGGCCCCAGAAACAGGAAGGAACCGATGGGCCGCTTGGGGTCTTTCAGGCCTACCCGGCTCCGCCGGATGGCCTTGGCCACGGCAGACACGGCTTCCTCCTGACCAATGACCCGCTCGTGCAGGATGGTTTCCAGGTTCAGCAGCCGCTGGCTTTCGCCTTCCTTCAGGCTGGTGACAGGTACGCCGGTCCATTTGGACACAACCTCGGCAATATCCTCCTCGGTCACGACCTGCTCCCGGGAAGGATGAGAGCCCTCCCATTCCTTGCGGGCGGCCTCCAGCTTTTCCTTCAGCTCGGTCTGGCGTTTCTTTACCTCGCCGGCCTTTTCAAACTCCTCGGTCTTAATGGCCTCTTCTTTTTCTTTCTCCAGGGCGTCCAGCTGGTCCTCCATCGCCTTCACATTGCCGGGCGTGGTAAACACAGACAGCCGCACCTTGGAGGCAGCCTCGTCGATCAGGTCGATGGCCTTGTCGGGCAGGAACCGGTCGGTAATATACCGGGAGGACAGCTTAACAGCCGCTTCGATGGCCGGCTCGCTGATGACCACCTGATGATGGGCCTCGTACTTATCCTTAATGCCCCGCAGCATTTCGATGGCTTGGTCTTCGGTGGGTTCGTCCACCATAACAGGCTGGAACCGCCGCTCCAAAGCCGCATCCTTTTCGATATACTTCCGGTACTCGTCCAGGGTGGTAGCGCCAATCAGCTGCAGCTCGCCCCGGGCCAAAGAGGGCTTTAAAATCTGAGAAGCGTCGATAGCGCCCTCGGCCCCGCCGGCCCCAATCAGGGTGTGGATTTCATCAATAAACAAAACCACGTTTCCGGCCTGTTTTACTTCGTCCAAAACCTTTTTAATCCGCTCTTCAAACTCGCCCCGGTACTTGGCCCCGGCAATCATGCCGGATAAATCCAGCGATACCAGCCGCTTGTCTTTCAGGGTCTTGGGAACGTTGCCCTCGGCAATCCGCTGGGCCAGCCCCTCCGCAATGGCGGTCTTGCCCACACCGGGGTCGCCTACCAGGCAGGGGTTGTTTTTGTTCCGCCGGGACAAAATCTGAATCACCCGGTCACACTCGGTATCCCGGCCAATGATGGGGTCAAACTTCCCATCCCGGGCCAGCTTGGTCAAATCCCGGGAGTACTTATCCAGCGTGGGGGTGCTGCTTTGACCGCTTTCGCCGTTCCCGGCCAAACCGGCTTTTTCGCCCCCCTCGCCAATCAGGCTTAAAATATCTTCATACAGCTTGTTGGTGTTCACGCCCAAGCTCATCAAAATCTGTACGGCAAAGCAGTCCTGCTGCTCCAGCAACGCCAGCAGCAAATGCTCGGTGCCCACATACCCAGAGCCCATTTTGACAGCAATCTGCACGCTCAGGTCAATGACCCGCTTGCTCCGGGGGGTAAAGTCCTGAGGCGGGAAGTGGCTTCCTCCCACGCCTACCGATTCTTGAATCTTTTCGGCCACCTGCTCGATGGTAACCTCCTGATTTTCAATGGCCTTGGCGGCAACCGACTCGCCCACGCTCATCAGGCCCAGCAGCAGGTGTTCGGTGCCTACATAGTTGTGGCCCATTGCCATCGCACCCTTTTGGGCCTCGGTCAAAACCAGTCTGGCCTTTTCCGTAAACTTACCCTGCATAAACGTCACTCTCCTTTATCGGTGATCGGCCGATTCGTTCGGCCTCTTTATTGTAGACAGAATAAACTGTTTTGTAAACAATTTTGTATGATTTTTTACATCTTTTTATCTTAATTTTCAAACTGCTCCCGCATATAAGCGGCCCGCAATACATCCCGTTTTTCAGGGTCCCGGGCTTCCTTTTCCCGGGCCAAAAGCCCGCCGGGCTGAGAATCGATCAAAAGCTGGCATAGGGTTTTGTGCGGCCGCCACTCCTTAGGCAGCAGCCCCCATAAAAACCCGGTACGGACATTGCCCAAATACTGGGCGGCCTCCTGACCGGTCAGCTTTCCGGCGTATTTTAAGATGCCGTAAGAACGGCCAACCATATCCATCGCCTCGTTCCGCCGACTCTTTAAAATGGCGTCCCGGGCGTCGGTTTCCTGTTTCATCACAGCGGCCAGCACCTTTTTCAGGTTGGCCAGCAGCTCTTCCTCCGACTGTCCCAGCGTAATCTGGTTGGAAAGCTGGTACAAAGACCCCAGCGCCTGACTGCCCTCGCCGTAGCTGCCCCGCACGGTCATCCCAAACTTGGCCACGCTCCGGCTCACCGCCTCAATTTGGCGGGTCATTTCCAGCGCCGGCAAATGCAGCATACACGAGGCCCGCAGGCCCGTACCCACGTTGGTGGGGCAGGCAGTCAAATACCCAAACTGCTTATCAAAGGCGTAATCCAGCGTTTCCTCCAGCAAGGCGTCCAGCTTATCCGCCATATCGTAAGCGGCGTCCAGTGCCTCGCCGGGAAGAATAACCTGAATCCGCACATGGTCTTCCTCGTTGACCAAAATGGAAACGGTCTCGTCCCGGTTTTGCAACAGCCCCCGGGCCCCGGTCTTTTGGGCCAGCGCCGGGCTAATGCTGTGGGTTTCCACCAGCTTTTCCCGTTCCGCCTCGCTTTGACCGCTTAGGTCAATGTAGGTAAACTGGGAGGCCAGCGGGTTCCGGTCGTTTAAAAAGGCGTTTTTCACATCCTCGCACAAAGCCTTGGATTCCTCGGCCCCCAACCGGGGCGAAAACGGATACTTCCGCAGGTTCCGGGCCAAACGAATCCGGCTGGAAACCACCACACCGGTATCGGTCCGCTCATCTTCGTACCACTTCATCACGGCTTACGCCCCCTTTTCCAGCTGATGGATTTGATCCCGCAGGCGAGCGGCCTCTTCGTAGGCCTCGTCGGCAATGGCCTGGGACAGCTGCTTTTTCAGGCTATCCAGCTCCTTTTTGGCCAGCAGGTCGGCCCCGGCGTTTTTGGCCAGCTTCCCTTTGTGACGGGTATCGCCGTGGATGCTTTTCAGTGTCCGCTCCAGCTGCGGCCGGAAGGTGTCGTAACACGAAGCGCATCCCAACCGCCCGGTTCGCTGCAAATCGTTAAGGGAAGCCCCACACTGGGGACAACGAGCTGCTGTCCGCCCGGTCAGCACATCTGTCTGGGACGGATGGAAGAAGCTGCCGAACAGGTTGCCAAAGGGGAGGGAATCGTCCCAAAACCCGCCAAAGGACGGGAAGCCGGTGTCAACGCCGGCCGCCTTGGCGCAATCCTCGCACAGGTGGCTCTCCGTTTTTACTCCATTTTTTATTTCAGTCAAATGCACAGTGGCCTGTTTCTTTTGACATTTATCGCACATCATAACCGGTTCCTCCTCGTCCGATTGTTAGCCATCCAGCCCATCGAGTGCTAACGGCTTCTCAAAAGAGAACCCCTGCCGGGGTGGAGTGGCTCCCGCCGGGTTCCGCTCTTTGGCGGTTCCCTTTGGTCTTTTCATAACCATATACGCCGGGTTGGTGAAAAAGTTTGCACAGGTCTGTTTTTTTTCAAAAAGTTTTTCACCATTTTTTTCGACCAAAAGATTGCCCATTTCCCCTCTTTTTATCCCCCAGCGAGGGGGCGAGGTGTTGGCCCGGCGCCGTCAACGCCCTCAGCCGGGCCATAAGCCTTGTCTCCGAGCGGGCCATGTCCGGGCGCTGTCCTTGACCTGAGCCCGCCCAGCCAGCGCACACTTAGCCGACTAAGGGGCTTTCCTCGCAGCGTACGTTAACGCCCTTAGCAGCGAGGATACCCCGAGGGAGGCCCTGCACGCACATCTCCTTTGTGCCCTTGCCCTTTCGCCCCCCTTTCCCCCCATCCCGCATAAAACACAAAAAACGGCTCTCTCCCGGGAGAATGCCGCTTTCCATTCTAGTTTCCTTTTTATTCAATTCCCTGCCTGCTCAGCTGTACTGCCGGGGTGCGCCCAGCCCCATCATTTCCCGGGCCTGGGCCGGCGTTGCCACCGGGCGGCCAATCTCCCTTGCAATGCGGACAGCCCGCTCCACCATTTCGGCGTTGCTTTGGGCCAAGCGGCCCTTGCTGTAAAACACGTTGTCCTCCAGTCCCACCCGCACGTTATGGCCCAACAGCAGCCCGGCGGTAATCATCGGGATTTGGGGAGCGCCGATGCCGATGATGTTCAGCATGGCCTCTTGGGGCAGCAGCTGGGCCGCCTCTATCATAGACGTGACCGAAGGCAGGGTGCCGTTGCCGCCAAACAGAACGCTGCACCAATAGGGCTTGGGCATTTTGTCTTTCCGGGCGGCAATCAGGTTCCGCAGCATTTTAATGCCGTCAAAGTTGAACATCTCGTACTCGGGCAAGATACCGTACTCCGCAAACCGATCCATAACCTCCATGGCGTCGTCGTGGTCGATGACGTAGTGCATCCGGCGCATTTCGTCCTGATCCCGGCCGGTCAGGGGCGCCGGCCGCTTTTTAAACAAAATCTTGGTGTAGTTGGCCATCACGTCGATGGAGGCCACCTCGGGCCGGGCCGGCAGGCTGGCCACCATCAAATCCCCCAAGCGGCCGTCGGGCCCGGCAGTACGGCCCCCCATGGCGGTATTGTTGATGATGAGGTCGGGGCATTTTTCCCGAATGCGCCGGTTGATTTCGGCAAACAGCCCCGGGTCGGAGGAGGGCTCGCCTAAGTTTTGGGGGTTCCGCACATGGATGTGTACCATAGCCGCCCCGGCGTTGTAAGCGTCCACCGCCTGCTGTACCTGTGCATCCATGGCTTCGGGCAGGTTGGGGTTTAGCTCCGCCCCGTGAAAGCTGCCGGTGAGGGCACAGGTAATGATGGCGGGGTGCATATTCTCCAGCCCGCCCCGGTACAGCTTATCCACATAATAGCTGGCGTCCCGATAATCCCCAACCAAATAGTTTTCCATGGCCGCTCTCCTTTCGATTCGTCCGGGATTCCGATTGACTCGGCCCGTTCCGGTTTTCACTTTTTATTTCCTGCGGGTCATTCTTCCGGTTTTACAGCTTTAACAAGCCAAAATTGGCCATTTCCATCTTCATCTGGCCGTCTTGTACCTTTTTGATGATGTCCACCACCTGGTCGCACACCGGCGTGGGCACCCCGTACTCCCGGCCGGTCTGGCTGACCACACCGTTGATGGCGTCCACCTCGCACTTGCGCCCGGCGTTTAAGTCCATTTCCATGCTGGGCACCAGATTTTTCTGGGGCGTAAAGAAGGTACGCCAAAAAATAATAAAGTTTTTAATCTGCGCTTCGGTATGCACATCGAACAGCGTGGGGAAGTCGATGCCCTCGAAGGGCTCCATGGTCACGCCGCTGGCCGCACAGGCGGCGCAGGTTTCTTGTCCCACCGCAATCAAAGCCCGAATGCCAATCTCGTCGTGAAACACCGAGCCAAAGGTGCCACCGCACACCGTCCCCAGGCCGCTCATGGTGGCGTTGGTCAACAGCTTACACCAGCGCAGGCCCATCAGGTTCATGGAAATGGTCACGGGGCACATCATTTCCAAAATTTCCTTAATCTCGGCCAACACCGGGGTCTCCACACCGGTCACGGGGCCCAGGGTGAACTCCATGTGGTTAGGGTCGGAGGTCAGCCGGGATTCGCCGGGGCCTACATACGAAGCCCCCCAGGCCACCGGCGCCCCGTACACCTGCTCCTTGGGCCATACCTTGCAAATTTCGGGCTCGGGCAGGCCATTTTGACAGGTCACGATAATCCCGTCCTTTTTCAGGTGGCTCAGCATTTGGGGCAGGGCCGTGTCGTTAAAGGTCTGCTTGGCCATGTAAATAAACAGGTCGTACTCGCCCTACATCTGGTCGGGGGTCAGGGCGTGAACCGGCACCACCATGTCCACAGTCCCGCTGACCCGGGCGCCCTTTTCGTTCATGGCGTCCACGTGGGCCTTGTTGACGTCGATGACGTCAATCTGCCGTTGCCGGGCAATGTAGGCGCTTAAAATCGTCCCCAAAGAACCGGCTCCCATCAGTGCAATACGTTCCAGCATTCTCATCTCTCCTTTTTATTGTGCTTCTCAAAACTTGTTGCCGTTTTTTCTGTTTTTCCCTCCCGGGCTTTTCCGGGGCTTTTCTTCCGGGTTCCCGTTCGGGTTTTTCCGGGGCCGTTCTTCCGGTTTCCCGTTCGGCTTTTCCGGGGCTTTTCTTCCGGGTTCCCGTTCGGGCTTTGCCGGGGCCGTTCTCCCGGGTTCCCGTTCGGGTTTTCCCCTTCCGCCTCCCGACGCTTGGGGCACCTTCTTGGGGCCCTTTGACGGTCACCGAAAATTCATTGACTTTTCATTGACTAAATGATACACCCCAGCCTCCCCTTTGTCAAGCCTCCGCCAAAACCATTTGACGAACCCCCCCGTTTTCTATTAGAATAAAAAACACAGAGGAGGCTTTGGTTTGAACAAACGACAACAGCAGGCCCAAGAGTCGAAAGAAAAGATTTTTCAGGCGGCCCTGGCCCTTTTTGAAAAACACGGCTACGACCAAGTGACCATCGAAGATATTTGCCAATCCGCCGGGGTATCCAAGGGGCTGTTTTATAACTACTTCCCTTCCAAAATGTCCCTGGCCTGGACGGCGGTGCAGCCCCTGGAGGAAAAGTATCAGCAGCTGGCGGCCTCGTTTCGGCCCGGCCAGCCCGCCGCCGAAAAGCTGTGCCGGTTTATGCGGTGTATGCTGGAA
>CAKTER010000067.1 GCA_934552695.1 uncultured Eubacteriales bacterium | reverse complement strand
GCCCAAAGCGGGGGCGTGGCGCTGTCCGGCCCGGCCCTGTGGTGGCTGGCGGCAGAACCGGCGGTTTGAGCGGGAGGGAGACCGGAAAGGAGGGAACCTATGAAAGGATGGCAACGCAGGGCCGGAGCGGCCCTGCTGGCGGGGGTATTGGCGCTGCTGGGGGGCGGAACGGCCCGGAGTGAGCCGCAAACAGACCGCAATGAGCCGCAAGCGCCCCGGGGCAGTATTACCGTGACCCTGCGGCACAGCAGCGACGAAGACCCGGTAGCCGGCGGGGCCTTTGCCCTGTATGCGGTGGCCGAGGCCCAGCCCGGGGAAACCGGGGGGATATGGTATACCTATCTCCCGGCCTTTGCGGACTGCGGTATGGGGCTGGGCGATTTAAACCAGCCCAATCTGGCGGTGCATTTGGCCCATTTTGCCGCCCGGAGCGGGATCGAGCCCTTGGCGGAGCAGGCGGCTGTGAACGGGCAGGCCCGGTTCACAGGATTGGAGCCCCGACTCTATCTGGTGGTGCAGACCCAGGCGGCCCCGGGGTATTATCCCCTGGCCCCGTTTTTGGTGAGCCTGCCCCTGACCGAGGGGGCGGGGCTGGTGTACGACGTAACGGCCGCCCCCAAGGTGGAGGCCAAAAACCCCGGCTACGACGTACCGCCGCAGGAGCCGCCGACGGAGCCGGAGGGGCGGCGTATCGTGGTGAAAAAGCGCTGGCAGACCGAGGGCGCACACCCGGATGCGGTGTGGGTGCAGCTGTTCCGGGACGGGGAGCTGTATCAGGCGGCGGCCCTCAGCGAAAAAAACGGCTGGCAATACGTTTGGGAGGGGCTGGATAAAGCCCACGCCTGGACGGTCTCGGAAGCGGAGGTGCCCCCGGGGTATCAGGTGGATTATTCTTTTGCGGGCAGCACTATCACCTTGACCAATGCCCGGGTGCCAACGCCACCGGAGCCGCCTGCCCCGGAAAAGCCCCTCCCGGAACCATCTTCCGGAGAGCCCCCGGAGCTGTGGCAGACCGGTTGGCCCCGGTGGTTGGCGGGCTTACTGGCACTGGCGGGGCTGGGGCTGTTTACGGCCGGTTGGGGGAGGCCCCGCCGTCGTCCCCGTGACTAGGCGGCAAGGGGAGGCCCTTTGCCGGGGACTGGGATTGGGACTGGCGGTGGCTGCGCTGCTTTGGTGCCTGTGGGGGCAGGCCCGGGAACGGACGGCGGAGCAGGCAGCGGCCCGGGTGCTTGCGGAGGTGCAGGCAGTTGTAGCCCAAAACGCCGGGGCCCGGCCGGAGACCCGGGAAATGGAAGAGACCGAAAAGACGGAGGGCGCCCAGCCCATGCCGTTGGCCGCAGCGGACTATGCCGGGCTGTTGGAGCTGCCGGAGGAAACGGTACCGGTGCTGGCCCGGGCTACGGAGCAAAGCCTGTGGCTGGCCCCCGGGCTCCAGCAGGGAGCTGAGGGCGGGGCCGGGCTGGTAATTGCCGGGCACAACATCCCCGGTCACTTTGCCTCGTTGCTGCGGATGCAGCCGGGGGATGGGTTGCGGCTGGTGGCTGTGGACGGCAGCGGGACAGACTATGTGGTGGCCCGGGTGGAAACGGTGGCGGCGGACGAGGCCGAGGCGGTGCTGGCCTCGGGGTTTCCCCTGACCCTGTATACCTGCACGGCTTCGGGCCGGCAGCGGGTGGCGGTGTTTTGCAATCGCCGGGCAGAAGAAACAGAAAAAGAAACAGAAGAAGAAACAAAATGACCGGCAAACCCTGCGGAGGGTCTGCCGGTCTTTCGTTGGGAACGGAACAAGCTTCCGGGCTTGTTGTATTAAGGGGGATGCCGGAGACGAATTGACCCGGCGGGGCGAATCAATAGCTTTCGATGTCGATTTTTTGCGGCACAAAGGCCTGATGCAGGGCCATATTGCTGAGAATGGAAAAATTTTGAGAAATATCGCTGACAAAAAACCTATGGCTGGGGGGCGTTGCTGCGTCTCGCAGCAGCCCGTTGGTTTGCAAATAATCCTGTACCTGCCGGGCGGTCTCCCGGGCGGGGTCTACCAGTGCAACCCCCGGCCCCAGCACCCGGGCCAGACAAGCCTTTAGCAGGGGGTAGTGGGTGCAGCCCAGCACCAATGCGTCAATGTCCTGTTCCATCAGCGGGGCTAAATACTCCCGGGCGGTCAGCTCGGTTACCAGAGTGTCCGTCCAGCCCTCCTCGGCCAAGGGCACAAACAGGGGGCAGGCCCGGGAAAACACGGTCACATCCGGGGCCAGCCGGTGGATGCCCCGGTGGTAGGCCTCGCTTTGGACGGTGGCAGCGGTGCCGATGACCCCCACCCGGCGGTTGCGGGTCTGGCGGACGGCCTCCAGCGTACCGGGCTCTACCACCCCAAAAATGGGCAAGGAAAAAGCAGCCCGCATGGCCTCCAGGCTGTTGGAGCTGGCGGTGTTGCAGGCTACCACCACGGCCTTTACGTTTTGGCTTTGCAAAAATCGCACGTTTTGCAACGAAAACCGGGTGACGGTCTCCCGGGACTTGCTCCCGTAAGGCAACCGGGCGGTGTCTCCAAAATACACCAGATTTTCGTTGGGAAGCTGTTCCATCAGCTGGGCGGCTACGGTTAAGCCCCCCACGCCGGAATCAAAAATACCAATGGGTCTGTCGTCCATGTCAATTCTCCTGGGGTTGGCGCATACTTTCTTTGGTCAGGGCCAGCTGAATCAGCTCATCCAGCAGCTGGGGGAGGGGCTTGCCGCAGGCGGCCCACAGCTGGGGATACATGCTGATGGCGGTAAATCCGGGCAGGGTGTTCAGCTCGTTCAAAAGCACCCGGTTGGTGCCCTCCTCCAAAAAGAAGTCCACCCGGGCCAGCCCGCTGCCTTCCACGGCCTGAAAAATCTTTTTGGCAATTTTTTGAATCTCTTCCTGCTTGCCCTCCGGCAAGTCGGCGGGGATGACGGTGCGGGAGGCGGCGTTGTTGTACTTGGCGTCGTAATCGTAAAAATCGGCGGCGGCCAGCACCTCGCCCACGCAGGAGGCCTGGATGGCGCTGCCGTTACCCAGCACGGCGCATTCCAGCTCCCGGCCCACAATGGCCCGCTCAATCAGCAGCTTCCGGTCGTGTTGGGCCGCTAAATCCAAAGCGGCAAACAGGCTGTCCCGGTCGGTGGCCTTGCTGATGCCTACCGACGACCCGGCGTTGCAGGGCTTCACAAAGCAGGGATACCCCAGTTTGGTTTCGATTTTTTTGGCAACGGCGGCTTTTTTGGCCAAATCCTCCCGGTAAAACACCAGAAAATCGGGCTGGGCCACCCGCTGCTCCTTGGCAATCCGCTTTTGAATGCCTTTGTCCATGCACACCGCCGAGGCCAGTACGCCGCAGCCCACATAGGGCAGGCCCGCCAGCTCAAACAGGCCCTGCACGGTGCCGTCCTCGCCCCAGGCCCCATGGAGCACGGGGAATACCAGGTCGATGGGGATGCGCCGGTATTTATCGCCCACCAGCTTGAGCAGGCATTTTTGGCTGGCGTCGGGGCTGAGAATGGCAGGGGAACCGAATTTTTCCCACTCGCCGGTTTTAATGGCTTCGAGGGGGCCGTTGTACAGCAGCCAGTGGCCCTCCTTGGTGATGCCGACGGGCAGTACATAGTATTTTTCGGGGTCGAGATGGCTGAGTATGGTGGAGGCGGACACCCGGGAGACCTCGTGCTCCGAGGATTGCCCGCCGAAAAGAACAGCTACTGTCAGTTTGTTCATACAAACTCTCCTTTTTTTCCATAGAACGCCTATGGGTCATTAACAGTACCATTATATGCGTCTCGGGGGCAAATGGCAAGAACAATGGGGAAAGTGGGAAGAAGGGCCGCAAAAACGGCCGCCTTGGCAGCCGTTGGGTTTCCCTTGGTAGGTTATTTGTAGCCAAATACATGGTTCCCCACCCGATAGGTGATGGGTACCGTCCAAATCCAGCTGCTGGTAGCGGTGGTTGGGTTCCAGTAGTAGAGGGCGCCGCTGGTGGGATCGACGCCGGACAAGGCGTCCCGGGCGGCTTGCAAGGCGGTGGTGTTGGGAACCAGATTGATTTGCCCGTCCCGGACGGCGTCGAAGGCCCCGGATTGATAAATGACCCCGGACACTGTGTTGGGGAAGCGGGGGTCGTTCACCCGGTTTAGCACCACAGCCCCCACGGCCACCTGCCCCTCGTAGGGCTCGCCCCGGGCCTCGCCGTAAATGGCAGTGGCCAGCTGGTACAGCTCGTCGGTAATCTCGTTCTCCGAAAAAATTCCCAAGGCGCTTAAGGTGGCCGGGCCCACAATGCCGTCGGCGGTCAGCCCGTTATTCTGCTGAAAGCGGCGGACGGCGCTTTGGGTACCGGAGCCGAAAATCCCGTCCACACTGCCGGTGTAGTAGCCCAGCTCCCGTAGGCGGGTTTGGACATCCTCTACCAGCCCGCCGTTGGCGCCGTAGGATAGATTGGCGGCTTGTAAGGCGGTTTGGCACAAGGATAGGTTGTGCAGGCCCCCGGCGGAACCGGCACTGCCCAGCGCCAGCAGGGTTAACCACAAAAAAAGCGGATGATAGGGTCTCATTCCATTCCTCCCAAGGGGTTCAGGCCGGGGGCAGGGGCTCCGGCGGGGCGGCAAAGCCCTCTCGTGCGGCCAAACGGCCGGCCCACCAGTCTGCCAGTTTTAGTCGAAATTCCGGTCCGGCCGATTCCTCGGCCACCAGAGCCAGCGCATTTTCCGAAAGGGCTTGGGCCAGCCGGGCCCGGTTGCCGTCCTCGGCGTCGGCGGCCTGGGCACTGGTTAGGCACAGGGCCGGGTAGAGCACACACCACCAGTTTTGCCCGGCCCCCTCGCCCAAAACGATGCGTAGGGCGGTGTAGCGCCCGGCGGGAAAGGTGAGGGAGCCGTAGGTTTTTTGCGGGAACAGCTCCCGGCCGAGGGTAACGGTCACCGGCAGGGAAAGCCCTTGGGCCGCCAAAGCCTCTTGGGCGGCTGGAGCGGCAGCGTCCCGGTGAGAGTCGAGATAGGCCAGAGCGGCCTCCCGGGTGGGGGCGGCGGAAAGCCCCGGGGAAAGCGTCTCCAGCACGGCGTCCCGTACCGAAAGCTTAACCGATTGGTCGGCGGCGGTATCGCTGTGGGCCAAAATGTGGAAGCGCACCACTTTTTGGGAAAGCTCCTGTTGGGCGCAGGCCAAAGCCGCTCCCTGATACAGGCCAAAGCACAGCATTGCCCACAGCAAAAGGCGGGACAGGCAGCGCAGGGCCCCGGGAAAAAGCCGACGGCGGGTGTGGGTCTTAACATAAAGATATTCCATTTTTATCCCCCTATTCCGATTGGAAAAAATTCGTTGCGGTGTCTTAAGGATAGCCAAAAAGGGGAAATTTAATCCGTCGGGGCCAGGGCCGGGGTATTTTCGGCGTCCAAGACAAAAACAGGCGCCGGGGGCGGCTCTCCGGCAGAGAGGGCCAGCCGGGCGCTTTCCAAATCCAGCGCCGGGGTCTCGGGGTGGTTTTTAAAAAAAGTGGAAAAATACATCCCGTAGGGCACACCGGAGGCGGGCAGGGCGGCCACCAGATGGTTGGCGGCGGGAGCGGCCACCACCACCAGCAGCCGCTGGTTCAGGTCGGGCAGGGCCTCCAATTCGGTCAGCAGGGCAGTCAGGGCGGCAGGGTCGTTCCACAGGGCTTGGCCCACCACCAGCGTCCGGGCGCTGCCGTAATAGCTGCGGTGGGCGGTGCGCCCGGCCAGCCGGCTCAGGGCCTCGGCAGGGGTGGCCCCGGTCAGGTGGGTGACCAGGGCGGCGTTTTCCTCCCCGGTGGCCCCCAGGCACAGGGTCAGGGTCAGGCCCTCCCCGGTTGCGGCCTTGTCAGCTCCCAAAACAATGACAAAATCCCGGTTTTCCAGCTCCACCCGATCCCAGCAGCCGGTAAACAGCAGGGCCAGCAGGGGCAGACAGGCCAACAGGCTCTTTTTTATGGGGCATCCCTCCTTAAACGACGGAACCACAGGGCCAGTACCGGGGCCAGCACCCAGCCGACGGCGTTCAGCGGCCCGGCCACAGAAAGCGGCAAGCCAAAATAGCACAGCAGGGCCAGACCGGCGGAAAGCCAGATGGCCGCCGGTTGGGGAAGTCCCAGCCATGCCAGCAGATGGGCGGCCCAATACAGGGTGGCGGAAAGCTGGGCAAAGGCGGCCCCGGCCCATACCCACAGCAGCAGGCCCCCCAACCGGTCTAAAAAGGCTCCGGGCAGGCGCAGGCCCTCCAGCCATTCCAGCGCAGGCCAAGGCTTGTGTAGCACCGCCGGGCCATAGCTGCCCAGGGTGGCCAGGCACAAGCCCAACAGCAGGGCCCACAGCCCCAGCAGGGGGAGAAGGAGCCCCTTGGCCCGGGAAGGGACGGTAGGCAGGTGGAACGAAAGCAGCCACAGCAGCTCCGGCCCGGGCAGCAGGCACAGCAACCGCAGGGAGCCGGTGGCAAGCTGCGGCAGTGGCAGGGGAGAGAGGGGAAGCAGCCCGGCCCAGCGGCTGTGGATGAGGGCCAGAGCGGCGGCCAGCAGCAGGGGGAAAAACACCAGCACACATAAAACCTCGGCCAGCCGCCCCCGTACCTCCAGCCCTTTAGAAAGGGGATACAGGGCGCAAAGAAGGAGCAGCAGAACCGGCACCACCGGCGGTGTGCGGGGCAGCAGCTGAGCCTGCACCAGCGGGGCAACAAAACGGAGGAGCAGCCCGGCGGCAGCCAGCTGTTTGACGGCCAGAAGCAGGGCCAGAAGCCGGCGGGAAAAGCTCCCCCGACGGGCCGGAGTGGGGAAAGGCGAGAAAGGGCTTTCCCCCGGGCAGCGCGCTGTGAGCCACAGCAGAAAAAACACCGGCAGGGCGGCCCCCACCAGCAGCTGCCAGCCGTTGGGCCCACCGGCCTCCCACAGGAGCCGGGGCAGAAGCAATACAGAGGGCCCCCAGGCGGAGAGCAGCAGCAGCGCCCGGCCCTGCCGCAGGGACAGCCGCTGGTTTTGGCTAAACATCCGAAGCCTCCTTTGTCCCCTCCTTTTTGGCGCCGGGCCGGACAAAAATGGGGCGCTTTAGCCGGTGGGGCGGCAGGCGCAGCAGGCTGTCGGCCAGCCCGGCATCCCCGTCGATGGTGCCGGAGCAAAAGGGATATAGGTAGGGAAAGCCACAGCTTGTGAGAGAGGCCAGGTGGCTGAGCAGCAGCAGCCAGCCCAGCCACAGCCCCCACAGCCCCAAAAAGGCGGAGAGGGCCAGCACCAGATATTTGCTGAGCCGCAGGCCGTTGACCAGGGACGGGTTGGGGATGACAAAGGTACAAATGCCGGTGGCGGCGGCTACGATGACCACGGCGGGGCCCACCAGCCCGGCCTCCACGGCGGACTGGCCGATGAGGATACCGCCCACAATGCCAATGGTGGAGCCCAAGGGGGTGGGCAGGCGTACCCCGGCCTCCCGCAGCAGCTCGAAGGAAAGCTCCATCAGCAGCACCTCCACCACCGCCGGGAAGGGCACCCGCAGACGGCCCTCGGCAATTTTTAAAGCCAGCGCCGTGGGGATGAGGTTGGGGTGGTACAGGGTTAGGGCCAGGTACAGCCCCGGCAGGCTAACGG